>JACDEA010000208.1 GCA_013816725.1 Actinomycetota bacterium | reverse complement strand
CGAGCGCAAGGGGCTGACGCTCGTCGCCGCCGAGCTGCGCACGATCGACCGCGAAACCGCCGGGCGCCATTACGCCGAGCACGAGAGCAAGCCGTTCTTCGGCGACCTCGTCGACTTCATCACGCGGAGCCCGGCGCTGCTGATGGTCGTCGAGGGCCCAAGCGACACCTTCAAGGTGGTGCGCAACCTGATGGGCGCGACCAATCCCAAGGAGGCGGCGCCGGGAACCATACGCGGTGACCTCGCCATCGAGCTGACCGAGAACCTGGTCCACGGCAGCGACTCGCCGGAGTCGGCCGCCCGTGAGATCGGGATCTTCTTCCCCCACCTCAGCTGACCAGGAGTCCTCTCGCTGCTCCCACGACGTACTGGGAGCCGGTGATGAACAACAGGTCGTCGGGACCGGCGGCGGCCAGCCCGCGGGCGACGGCCTCGGCCACCGACGGCGCCGTTTCCGCCGCGGCACCCAGGAGCCGCGCGACGGCGGCCAGCTCATCAGGAGGGACAGTTCGGGGCGACGGCGCCGGGCAGGTGATCACCCGGGCGGCGCCGCCCACGTCGAGCGCCTGGAGCACCTCGGCGGGGTCCCGGCCGCGCAGGAGGCCCACCACGATCACGCGCTGCGACACCACCGAGAACTCCTCGGCCAACGCGGCGGCGGCCGCCGCCGCGCCTTCGGGATTCTTCACGCCGTCGAGGATCGTCAACGGTCGGCGGCCCACCACCTCGAGGCGGCCCGGTGATGTGACCTCGGCGAAGGCCTCGGCCACGACGTCGCGTTCGAGCGGCGCGCCGAAGAATGCCTCGGCCGCGGTGAGCGCGGTGACCGCGTTGTTGCCTTGATGGGCACCGTGCAGCGGTAGGAACACGTCTTCGTATTCGGTCGTTGGCGTGCGCAGCGTCAACAACCGGCCGAGGTGGGCCGGCCGGTTTTCGAGGCAGGCGAAGTCGCGTTCGCGTTCCCACGTGATCGCCGCCGGCGTGCCCTCGAGGATGTCGCGCACTTCGTCGTCGACCTCGCCGAGCACCAGCGTTGATCCGGGTTTGACGATGCCGACCTTCTCGCCGGCGACGTGCCGGCGAGTCGGCCCGAGGAACTCGGTGTGGTCGAGGCCGATCGACGTGATGACCGCGACCTCGCCATCGGCCACGTTGGTCGCGTCCCACCGGCCGCCCAAGCCCACCTCCACGACGGCGGCATCGACCGCGACATCGGCGAACCAGCGGAACGCGGCCGCGGTCAACAGGTCGAAACGGGACGGCCGCTCGTCCATCAGCGACTCGAGCGACGCCAGCGCGTTGATGATCTCGGCAAACGCCTCGTCGGTTATCGGCTCCTCGTTCCATGCCAGCCGCTCGTTGACCCGATGGAGATCGGGGCTGGTGAACGTGCCCACCGAGAGCCCTTTGGTCATGAGGATCCGCGTCAACATGCGAGCCGTCGACGTCTTGCCGTTGGTGCCGGTGAGATGGAGCACCGCGTATTGCCGCTGGGGTTGGCCCATCAGGTCCATCAGCGCGGCGATCCGGTCGAGGGTGGGCGGCGTGGCGCGGGTCGCCGCGATCAGGGCCTCGAGGTTGACGTGCTCGTCGAGGAAGGCCAGCGCGGCCCCGTAGTCCACGGCTCAGTAGTCCACGGCTCAGCGGGCGAGGATGGCGGCTGCGGTCGCCGCCGCCCAGTCCAGGTCGAGACCGGCTGTCACCAGCGCGTCGTGGACCGCGGTGTCGTCGGGGCCCCCGCCTTCGGGCACGCCCTCGAGGTACATGAACGGGTCGACCGCGGGATGCACCGTCACGCAGGCGAACGGCGCGGCGCCGCACAGCCGCAGCCCCAGCGCCGCCATCCGCACCGCCCACAACACCAGCCCGGTGGGGGCGACCAGGAGGACGGTCGTCGGGGCCAGCAGGGCGGGGCCGTCCTCGTCGGCCGGCCACCCGGCCAGGGCCAGCGGCCACACCGCGCCGACGAAGCGGGCGTCGAGCACGTCGTCGTCGGGCACCAAGGTCCCCATGCACTTGCCGCACGAGCCGGCGGGCTCGACCGACACCGCGGCCTGGCCGCAGTCGAGGCAGGTGGCTACCGGAACCGGTTGACCGGCCCACACCTGGTGACTCAGGCACCAGTCACCCCGTTGGCCGGCGGCGGCGACCAGCTCGTCGCTCCACGGCGGCGGCAGCACCGAGACGACGTCCTGGCGGACGGCGTCAGCGGCGAGAACCTCGAGATCGGCCATAGGCAGGAACCAGTGGCGCCCGAGGCGGGGCACCAGCACCGTCCCGCAGCGCCGGCACCGGAGCACCGACTCCTCCACGGTTCGGGCCGTGCCGATGGCCCCTTCGGCCGCCAGGAGGTCGATCGCCGTTGCCCGGGCCGCGTAGCGACCCTGGCCCTCGAGGGGCCCGGGTTCGACGACGGTCCCCGCGCCGTCGAGCACCATGATCGGCGCCAAGCCGTGGCGGCGAGCCAGCTCGAGGTCGGCGCCATCGTGGGCCGGCGTGACGAAGGCGGCCTCGGCCCGGTCCTCGTCGGTGATCACGGGGACCGCCCGCCCTGTCGTCGGGATCTCGACCGCGTCGAGGGGCACGTTCCCAGGCGGGACGGCGACGGCCACTGCTCCACCGAGCAACTCGACCGCCGTCACCTCGACATCCAGGGTCGCGCCGGTGGCCAGCGGGAGGCGCACCGTGTAGGCATCGGCGGTCGCCGTCCCCGCGGCGGCGTCGACGTCGTCGACGACAGTCGCGCAGCGGGGGCACGTGTTGACGACCCGTTCGCCCCGGGTGAGGAGGCCCGCTTCGTACAGGCGCACGAACGCGGTGCGGGCGGCCACGGCGACGGCGTCGGCGTCCAGCGCCCCACTGGCCAGATCGAGGTCGATACCCAACCGGCCCAGCATCTCGGTGGCGGCGATGCGGTCGGCCTCCTCGATCGCCCGGGCCCGGTCGACGAAGTCGTCGCGGCCCAGCGCGGCCCGGTCGAGCCCCTCACGAGCGAGCTCGCGTTCCACCGCCAGCTGGCTGGCCAGATCCCCGGTGAGGACGCCGGCGATCCACTCCACGGTGCGACCGGCGGCCCGGGCGTGACCCAGCACGGCGTCGGCGCTCACCAGCGTGACCAGCTGCGCCAGCGAGAGGCCGCCCGTGACGCGCACCGGACTCGTGAGAACGCGCAAAGGATCCGCCACGGCCCGCGAAGCGTAGGCGCAGCTTTCGAGCCGGTCGCCTTTCGCCCCAAAAAACAGCTGGGCGGGTCTCTGCGGCCAGCTGCCGTAGAAGACCCGCCCAGTCCGCTTGCTGTGCAGGGTTTTGCTGCTGGGAGTTGCTAGGGAGTTGCCGGGGAGAGAGGAATCAGGCGGCTTGGCTCAGCCGGGAGCGGGCGGCTTCGGCCGCGCTGAGAGCGACGTCGCGCGTTGCTTCGGCGGCCTGCTCGAGCCGGGGGCGGCTCACCTCGATGGCGTGCTCGAGACGGGGCTTGCTCACCTCGATCGCATGCTCGAGACGGGGCTTGGCCGCCTTGGCCATACCGGCGACGGTCGCAACGACCTTGGCGCCCTTGGCGACCTTCTTGGCCCGCTTCTTGGCCCGGCGGTCGAGAAGCAGCCCGAGGGCGGCGCCGACGGCGGCGGCGCCGCCCACCGTCTTCATGGCCGCGCCTTCCTCCTGCGCTGCCGGATCGGCCGAGGCGCTCGTGGTCTTGGCGATGGCGACCCCGGCGCCCACAGCGCCACCGAGGAGCGCGAATGTCAGCATCTTCCGCATGCCACTGAATGTCTCCGGCGGCGGGGCCGGGCAAACGTTCTAGGAAGCAGCCCGGCGGGGCCGGGTCTCCTTCTCCGGCGACTCGGACTTGGGCACGAGGGTGGGGTTGACCCGGTCGAGCACCACGGACCGGTCGATGAGGCACTTGCCGATGTCGCTGCGGCTGGGCAGGTCGTACATGACCTCGAGCAACACCTCTTCGAGGATCGCCCGCAGACCGCGGGCGCCGGTGCCCCGCAAGAGAGCCTGCTCGGCGATCGCCTCGAGGGCGTCGTCGTTGAACTCCAGCTCGACGTTGTCGAGTTCGAACATGCGCTTGTACTGCTTGATCACGGCGTTCTTGGGCTCGACGAGGATGCGCACGAGCGCCTCCTTGTCGAGGTTGGAGACCGCGCCTACGACCGGCAGCCGGCCCACGAACTCGGGGATGAGGCCGAACTTCAGCAGGTCCTCCGGTGCCATCTGGCGGAGAAGCTCGCCCAGGTCGCTGTCGTTGTTGCGGTGCACGTCGGCGCGGAAGCCGATGCCCTTGCGGCCGATGCGCGATTCGATGATCTTCTCGACCCCGGCGAAGGCACCGCCGCAGATGAACAAGATGTTGGTGGTGTCGATCTGGATGAACTCCTGGTGGGGGTGCTTGCGGCCTCCCTGGGGCGGCACCGACGCGGTAGTGCCTTCGAGGATCTTCAGCAGGGCCTGCTGCACGCCTTCACCCGAGACGTCCCGCGTGATCGACGGGTTCTCGCTCTTGCGGGCGATCTTGTCGATCTCGTCGATGTAGATGATGCCGGTCTCGGCCTTCTTGACGTCGTAGTCGGCGGCCTGGATCAGCTTGAGGAGGATGTTCTCGACGTCCTCGCCCACATAGCCCGCCTCGGTGAGGGCGGTGGCATCGGCGATGGCAAAGGGCACGTTGAGCATGCGGGCCAGCGTCTGGGCCAGGTACGTCTTGCCGCACCCCGTGGGACCGACGAGGAGGATGTTGGACTTGGCCAGCTCGACCTCGGCGTCGTGGTAGCCACCGGACTGCACGCGCTTGTAGTGGCTGTACACCGCCACCGACAGGATCTTCTTGGCGTGCTCCTGGCCGATTACATAGTCGTTGAGGAACTCGTTGATCTCTTTGGGCTTCGGTAGCTCGTCGAAGCGCACCTCGGAGGTGTCGGCCAACTCCTCTTCGATGATGTC
>JACDEA010000207.1 GCA_013816725.1 Actinomycetota bacterium | reverse complement strand
GCCGTGCTGATCGCCGTGCGGACGGTCGGCGTGATGGGCGACGAGCGCACGTACGCGTACCCGATCGTGGTGCGGGCGGTCACCAGCGATGACGCCATGACCGCCGACTGGGCCCGGCTTCCCTACGACGTCCTCGAGCGCCTGTCGAGCCGCATCATCAACGAGGTACCGGGCGTGAACCGGGTCGCGATGGACATCACGTCGAAGCCCCCTGGCACCATCGAGTGGGAGTAGCGGTCAGGTCGACTGAAAGCCATGTGTCGGTGTCAGGTCGCGTTTTCCGGTAACTGAGCACCGACACACGCTCGTTGTGCGCTACGGCGCGCCGGTAACGAACCGCAGGTTGTTCAGCAGGTGTTCGAGGTTGGCGCGCCCTTGATAGCTCCACACGAGGATGACGTCGTCGACGCCGCTGATTTTGATGCGGGCCGTCCACTCGGCGTCCTTTACCGTCAGGCCCCGGTCGTTGATGGCGTCGGTGGGTCCGTAGGCCACCGAGCTGCCGTCGCTCCAGCGAACCTTGTTGGGTGCGTCGCCCTGGTCGGCGCCCATCTGGCTGGCGATGCCGATCGCCCCTCGCCCGCATGTTGTGCAGTACGACCCCGACGGGTAGACGCCGGGCTTGCCGGTCTCGTCCCAGGCCACCGCCCACTGGTCGCTGCCGAAGTCCGCTCGCCGCGGCGTCGCCGAGGAGGACAACCCGGTGTCGGCAGGCAGGGCGAGCCTGGCCTTGGCGCCTCGTCCCGACTTCCGCCACTCCTCGACGCCGACGTCGCGGGCCAGCCCCGACGCGATGGTTGTCCCATTCCACGGCGGCGCGGCGCCGTCCTTGAGCGAGTCGACGACCGTGGTCGACGTGGACGTGGCCGCGCCGATCGACGTCGACGCCGCCGCCGATGTGGTCGTCGAGGTCGAGGAAGAGGACCCCGGGCTCGACGACGATGTGCTGCTCTCGGACGTCGTCGTCGCCTTCGACGCGCCGTCGTTTCCGCCGCGATTGCACGCGGCGAGCAAGGCGACGAACAGCACTGCAAGGAGCTTCCTCATTGCGCCGGAGCGTACACAGGCCGCCGATAGCCTGAGGCCCGCGATGCCCCTCGACCTCTCCGGCCTCAACCCCGTCCAGAAGGAGGCGGTGACGCACTCCGGCGGCCCGCTGTTGATCGTCGCCGGCGCCGGGTCGGGCAAGACCCGCGTGCTCACCCACCGCGTCGCCTGGCTGATCTCCGAAGCGGGGGTGTCGCCGTTCGAGATCCTGGCCATCACGTTCACGAACAAGGCGGCCGACGAGATGCGCCACCGCGTCGCTGCGCTCGTGGGCCCAATGGCCGAGAAGATGTGGGTGTCGACGTTCCACTCGGCCTGCGTGCGCATCCTGCGCCGCGAGGCGCCGAAGTTCGGCTACCGCAGCTCCTTCACGATCTACGACCAGGCCGACGCGGTGCGGCTCACCAACTACGTGCTGCGCGACCTCGGCCTCGACACCAAGCGGTTCCCGCCGCGAACGGTGCACAACGTCATCTCGACGGCCAAGAACGAGTTGCTCGACTTCGAGGCCTACAAGGACAACGCCCAGGGTCCGTACGAGCGGAAGATCGCCGACGTATACCGGGAGTACCAGCAGCGACTCTTGGCGGCCAGCGCCATGGACTTCGACGACCTGCTCATGGTCACCGTCAACATCTTGCAGTCCGACTTCTCGGTACTCGAGCACTACCAACGCCGGTTCCGTCACATCCTCGTCGACGAGTTCCAGGACACCAACAAGGCCCAGAACGAACTCATCATGTTGCTGGCCAAGAAGCACGGCAACATCGCCGTCGTCGGTGATTCGGACCAGTCGGTGTACAGATTCAGAGGCGCCGACATTCGCAACATCCTCGAGTTCGAGAACGCCTTCCCCGACGCCACGGTGATCGTGCTCGAGCAGAACTACCGCTCCACCCAGACGATCCTCGACGCCGCCAATTCGGTGATCGCCAACAACCTGATGCGCAAGCCCAAGGCGTTGTGGACCGAGCAGGTCGGCGGCGAGTTGATCACCCGCTATCACGCCGAGGACGAACACGACGAAGCGGCGTGGGTCGTCCATGAAATGCGGCGACTCCATGGCGACGGCCGCCGATGGGGCGACGTGGCGCTGTTCTACCGGGCCAACGCGCAGAGCCGGGTGGTCGAGGAGGAACTCGTCAAGCAGGGCGTGCCGTACAAGGTCGTGGGTGGGGTCAAGTTCTACGACCGGGCCGAGATCAAGGACCTGCTGGCCTACCTGAAGGCCACGGCCAACCCGTCCGACGAAGTGTCGATGAAGCGGATCGTCAACGTGCCCAAGCGGGGCGTGGGCGACACCAGCGTGGCCAAGCTCGACGCGTTCGCGGCGCGCACCGGCGTGGCCTTTTTCGAGGCGTTGGCCGCGGCCGATCAGGCCGGCGTGAGCGGGAAGGCACTCGGTGGGCTCAGCGATCTGCAACACACGCTGGGCGAGTTGCGGCACATGGTCGCCGAGGGCTTCGGCCCCGGGAAGCTGCTCGAGACGATGCTGGCCCGCACCGGGTACCAGGCCGAGTTGGAGTCGGCGCCGTCCGACAAGCGGATCGAAGCGGCCGGCCGCATCGAGAACATCGCAGAACTGCTCGGCGTCGCCCACGAGTACGACGACCTCGACACGTTCTTGGAGGCGGTGAGCCTCGTGGCCGACGCCGACGAGGTCGACGACGACGAGACCAAGGTCGTGCTCATGACGCTGCACACCGCTAAGGGCCTCGAGTATCCCGTCGTGTTCGTCGTCGGCATGGAGGACGGCGTGTTTCCGCACATGCGATCGCTGGGCGATCCCGACGAGCTGGAGGAGGAGCGGCGCCTGGCCTACGTCGGTATCACCCGGGCCAAGCAGCGGCTGTACCTGAGCCACGCGTGGTGCCGCACGATCTACGGCACCACTCAGTACAACCGGCCCAGCCGCTTCCTCGACGAGATTCCCGCCACGTTGATGAAGGTCGTCGAGGGTGGTCGGCCGGCCATGGCGCGCGGCGGGCGCGAGGGCATCGTCGACGCTGCCATCCGCCGCGGTTCGTCGTCGCCGGCCCGCACCACCGGTGCCGAAACGATCGGACTTCAGTCCGGCGACGACGTCGTCCACGGCAAATGGGGCGAAGGCGTCATTCTCGAAGTGATCGGCGCCGGCGACAAGGCCGAGGCGGTCGTCCGGTTCCCCAGCGTGGGTGAGAAGCGCGTGCTCCTTGCCTGGGCCCCGCTCAAGCGGGCCTAGTCACTTCGGTCCAATGTTCAGGACGCGACGGCGTCGGCCACAGGCGAGTGCTGAATGGCGTCGACCACGCCGTCGGCCACGCGGGACGACAGCAGGATCGACAGGTGACCGGCGTCTTTGACGAGCACGTTCGTTGCCCGTAGGGCCGGGGTGGTGATCATCGCCGACGTTGCCGGCTGCACGAAGAAGTCGAGATTGGAGTAGAACGCGACCCACCTCACCGCCGAGGGTGCGGCGGCCCGCTCGAGGCGGCGCATCAGCCACGAGCCTGGTGCCAACTGCTGGGCGGTGAGGGAGCCGAAGCTCGGAACGAAGCTCGCCAATCGCGTGCCCTGATGCGGTGACGCCACCGTGATCGCGGTGATCACCCGTGCGTCGCCACCGAGTTCCTGGATGTACCACCGCAGGAGGATGCCGCCGAGACTGTGGCCCACGACGTGCACGCGGTCGAAGCCTGTGGCCGCGCACAAGCGCTCGACCCGTTCGCCCAACATCTCCGCTAACTCGGGGACGTCGTGGCGGAACGGGTCGTAGTTCCACCTGTGGACGCTGGTGAGTCCGGCGTGGCGAAGGTGCTCATCAACGACGAACCAGCCGGAGCGGTTGTGGCCGAAGCCGTGGACCAGCAGCACCGGGGTGTCGCGATCGGCCTCGCCGGACGGGCGGCCGCTCCGAAGCCCGCCATCGCCGAAGCCCAACGGGTAGCGGGCGACGCATTTGGCGAAGCTCATCGCTTCGCGCGCGTAACCGAGGTAGGTCTCTCGTCGGCGCAGCGCAGTGACGAACGGCTTCACTGGCTGCGGTATCGGCAGCGCCATCACGAGTCTTTACCCCGTATGACCCCTTGGTACGCGGATAGTGCGGTTCAGCCCTCGCCGCGGGTGAGGAACCACCGGCGGCCCATGATCCCGAACGCCGCCGCGAACCCGAGCACGCTCAGCAGGTTGAATATCGGGCTGATCCCGCCGCCGCCCGTGCTGGCCGGCGGCGGTTCGGCGTTGACGGACTCGGGATTGGGCGCCGCCGCCGGGTCGGTGGCCAGGTCGGGGATCGTCGCGGTGGTCGCCGTCCGCGTCGACGACGTGGTCGCCTTTTTCACCCCCACGCTGGTGGCCGTCGGCCGGGTGGGAGCGGTGGCGGTGACGGTGGCCGGTGGATTCGTCGCTCCGGTCGCCGGGGGCGCCGTCTGGCTGGGCGCGGTCGGCACCGTCGTCGGGTTCGGGCGGATGATCTGGGCGGTGGTCGCTCCCGCCGACCAGACCGCGGCGGCTGCGAGCAACAACAACGCCAGCGCCCCGGCGGCGGGCCGACCGCGGCTAGGCGTTGGGACCCATCGGCCCGGCCGCCAGCCCACCGTCGATCACGAATTCGGACCCGGTCGAGTAGCGGCTCTCGTCCGACGCCAGGAAGAGGGCCAGCTCGCTGACGTCCTCGGGGTCGGCCAGCCGTCCGAGCGGCACCCCGGCGCCGGCCCGGTCGGCGATACCGAGAGCGCGGTAGTGATCCATCATCGGCGTGTCGATGAGCCCGGGGTGGATCGAGTTCACGCGGATGCCCAGTGAGGCGACTTCAAGCGCAGCGACCTTGGTCATGCCCCGCACCGCCCACTTGCTGGCGCAGTACGCGACGTGACCCTGCGCGCCGATGAGGCCGGCCAACGACGAGATGTTGATGATCGACCCACCGCCGGCCGTGGCCATCGCCGGGATGGCCGCCTTCATGCCGAGGAAAACGCCGACCTGGTTGACCT
>JACDEA010000206.1 GCA_013816725.1 Actinomycetota bacterium | reverse complement strand
CCGAGTGGACTGGCGCTGAAGTCGCCTGCACTCCCGCCGCCACCGCCGGTGTCGCCGGCGGCAGACGAGAGCGCGCCGGTGAGGTCACTACCGGAAGACGACAGATCGAGTCCCTCCGCGCCGAGATCGGCTAGCGGTGTCGCTAGCGCTGTGCTTCCGGTCGAGGCCAGCACGATGTCGAAGCGCCCGCCTTGCACGGCCGGGTTCTTGATCGAAACGACGACACCGTTGGCCAGCCGGTCGGCGCTGCCCCCCGACACCTTCTCCACCGACCTCGTCATGCGGATCGTGACTCCGAGGCTGCTGAGGGCCTGGCTCAGCGCGGCGTCGGGGTTGGCGTTGGGGAACGGTCCGGTAGCGCCGGGGACGGGTGCCGCTTCGGGAGGAAGGCCGACGGCGTGGATCCCGTCGGCCGTCAGCTCGGCGGCGACGCCGGTGACCTTCAGGCCCGCGACCTGCAGGTCGCCTTCGGCCTTGCTCGTGGTACCGGTACTGGTGGTCGCCGAACGGCTGAAGATCGACTTGAAGCTGATGGCGCCGTCGAGCAACGACACGCCGTCGAGGTGCACGGTGCACCCCGACGTGACGTCGATGTCGGTCACCTCGGCCGCGCTGTTCGACGACACCGAGTCGATCTTGACGAACCCGGGCACGTTCACGTCCGGTGCCCGCACGTCGCCCTCGGCGCGGGTAGGCGATCCGAACGCCCGCATGCCGCCGACCGGCCCGATCGACCGCGCCACCTCGCCGTCCTTGGCCGAGGCCTCCACGAAAGCGGGATACGGCGGGACCATCCCGCCCACGAACGGCTGCGACGCGCCGGTACCCAACAGCGGCCCCAGGTTGGCGGCGGCGGATCCCGGCCAGAAGATCGCGCCGCGGCCGAGCGAGTTCCCTCCCGACTTCACGTTGGCCGTCGACAACGACAGCGTGGCCTCGACCGGCGCGTCGCCGGTCGGCAGCAGCGCCGGGAGGACCGGCTGGAACGACACGGCCCAGCCGGCGGCGCCGGCCACATAGCCGCCCAGTTGCGACTCGGGCTCCGCACTCTGCGCGTGGGCGGGACCGGCGACGACCAGACACAGCCCGGCCGCGAGAAGCGCAGACCCGTACCGAGTTCTCATCATGTCAGTGTGACGTCTTTCCCAGGTAGGCGGCCTGCAGTTCCTTGCGGACGGCCTTTGGCGCGCCGCGCAGGCGCACCCGACCGTGGGCCATCACAATCACCTCGTCGGCGATGTCGAGGACGACGTCGGCAAATTGCTCGACGACGACAGTGGTAACGCCGGTGGCCGTGAGCTCGCGGACGATGTGGAACAGCTGCTCGACGATCAGGGGCGCGAGGCCCATCGACAACTCGTCGAGCAGGATGAGCGCGGGGTCGGTCGACAGCGCACGCGACAGCGACAGCATCTGCTGCTCGCCGCCCGACAGCGTGCCGGCCACCTGATCGCGCCGCTTCGACAGCACCGGGAAACGGTCGTAGGCAATGGCCTCCAGGTCGGCCGGAGATCGACCGGTGTAACTGTCCATCAGCACGTTCTCGCGCACGGTCAGGTTGGGGAAGATGCCCCGCCCTTCGGGGATAAGGCACACGCCGGCCCGGGCCAGCTGCACCGGTGACGCGCCCGTCACGTCGTGTCCCTCGAGCAGGACCGTGCCGCTCGACGGTCGCAGCAACCCGGCGATCACCTTGAGGGTGCTGCTCTTGCCTGCGCCGTTGGGGCCGAGGATGCCGACGAGCGCGCCGCCGGGCACGCTCAGATCGACGCCGTGGAGGGCCTCGACCCGTTCGTACCCGGCCCGAATGCCGCGCAGCTCGAGAAGGGGGACGTCAGGCCCGGGCGCCAACTGCCACCTCGTCGCTTACCTCGATGTCGGGCAGCTCGATCTCTTGCGCGTTCAACGACCGGACGCGCCCGAACAGCGGCCGCAGCCTGGCCCGTATCTGGCCGGCTAGGCCTTCGGGCCGGCGCGCCGTCGCCATGGCCAGCACGCCGATGAGCAACGGCTGAATGGCCAAGGAGCCGCCGGCCGCGTCGGTCTTGGACGCCAGCTCGGGCAGGACCACGAAGAACAACGCGCCGAGGAACGCGCCCGAGACGCTGGTGATGCCGAAGATCGTCCCCACCAGCAGCACCGACAGCGACCGCTGCCACAGGAAGTCGAGCTGACCGACGCGCGCCTGTAGCCCGCCCACGAGCGCGCCAGCGGCGCCGGCCATCAGCGCCGACAGCCCGAACACTCGCAGCTTGATGGCGGTGAGATTCATGCCCAGCATCTGGCACGCGTTGGGCGAGTCCCGCATGGCGGCCAGCGTGCGGCCGAAGTTGCTGCGGCGGACGGCGAGAAACACGTTGGCGTAGATGACCGCCACGACAACGAGCACGACGAAAAACGACCGCTCGCTCTCGAAGTCGATACCGAAGAAGCTCGGCCGCGGAACGGCCAGCGTGGTACCGCCACCGAGTACGCGCTTGTCGCCGAATACGAGGTCGTCCATCAGGATGGCGAAGGCCAACGTGGACAGCGCCAGATAGATGCCCCGTAGGCGGATGGCGGGAAGGGCGACGATCAGCCCGACCAGCCCGGCGACCAGCGCGGCGATGGTGATGGCGATGAGATACGGCAACCCGTCGGGCAACTTGGCCAGCGTGACCGCGCCGATGCCGACGAACGACAGCTGCATCAGCGACACCTGGCCCGACAACCCCGTCAGCAGCACGAGGCTGAGGACGATCGCCGCGAACACGAGGCCTTTCGACCCGATGATGCGCTGGTAGTCGCTCAGGCCGCCGGAGATCGGGATGGCGACGAGCACGGCGACGACGCTGAGGACCAGCGTCGTGCGCAGCGGCGGCGGCGCCGGTTCGGAATGCGTGCGCACCCGTTCGGGTAGGCGCGCCTCGCGGCGTACCAACAGCGCGCCGAAGAGGAGCACGAACGGGAGCGCGGGACGGATGTGCTGCACCAGTTCGTTGCTGCTCGGCAAGTAGCCCTGGATCATCGCCTGGCTGATGCCGAGCACCACTGCTCCAGCGAACGTCAAGGGCAGGCTCTGGAGGCGCCCGACCACCGCACACGAGTAGGCGGCGACAACGAGCAGGCTCAGCGTGTTGACCTCGAGGTTCAGGCCCGGCGCGATCAAGATCGCCGCCAACCCGGCCAGCATCGCACCCATGGCCCACGACGCCGCCGTCACCAGGTTCGGGCTCACGCCCTTGATGGAGCACACCTCGGGATTGTCGACGACGGCGCGCATGGCCACGCCGAGACGGGTGTGACGGAACAGGGCGCGGACGCCGAAGGCCACCGCCAGCGCGGCGAGAACGGTGATCGTCTGGTGGTAGCTGATGTTGAGCCCGCCGAACGAGTAGCTCTTGTCCTCGAAGAACTGCGGCGACGTCCGCAGCTTGATGCCCCAGATGGCCAGCACGCTTCCCTGGAACGCCAGCAATAACGCCAGCGTGACGACGAGCTTGGTGGCCACCGAGGCGTTGGCCACCAACCGGCGCATGACCAGGACATCGAGGAGCACACCGATCATCGGCGCGATAACGAGGAGCGTCATCGCCAGCGCGGCGAGCGTCGGCCATCCCCGGTGCACGTGCAGCTCCCAGTACACGAACGCCAGGAACATGCCGATGGCGCCGTGGGCGAAGTTGAATACCCCAGACGTGATGTAGCTGACGACGAGGCCCGTCCCCGAGATGGCGTACACCGCGCCATAGCTCGTCCCGATAATCAGGAATACAAGGAACTTCTCCACGGCCTGGCGGCTATTCCTCTTTGAACTTGTACAGCTCGCCGGTGTTGCATTCGTAGCCGCCCGACGCCGGGTGCAGACGCTTCCATGTGCCGTTCACGTGTCGGGCCATCACGAAACATCGGTCACCGGCACCGGTCGAGGGATTGGACACGGCGTTGATCCCGCCGAAGTCGAACTGGGGGACCTTGTACAGCGCGTCCAGCAGGGTTTTGCGCGTCAAGTTCCCGCCGGCTAGCCGGAGCGCGTCGACGAACAACGCGGCGTAACCCCAGCCGCTGACCGGGAACAAGTCGAGCTGGCCACCGGGGAAGCGGCGGGCGTTCCAGTCGATGAAGTCGGCCAACGCCTTGGACCGGGCCTTCTCGGCCGGGTCGAGGAACGGCAGGAACACCTGGTGGTTCTCCCAGCCGTCGCCATCCTTGCCCAGGAGTTCGGAGAACCGCGTGTTGAAAGCGATGTTGGCGCCCTTGATCTTCGGGTTGTAATTCTGCTGCTTCATGTTGCGGACGAAGCGGACGTGCATGTTGACTTCGAACGCGAACAGGTACAGGAACTCGACGCCTTCGGATTGAAGGTTGCGGATGATGCCGGTGTAGTCGGGGTCGGTGACCCGCACCCCCTCGATGTGCACGAGGTTGAACCCGGCGCGGGTGATCGCCTCCTTGAAGCCGGGGACGTTGGAGCTCACGCCCCCGATGTTGGCGTACAGCAGCGCGGCCTTGCTCACATCGGGGTGTTGCTGCTTCCAGTACACGAACGGTGCGGTGTTCACGTAGTTGCGCCGGCTTTTCGGGTACACGTTGCGCAACTTCGCGCCGGCCGGGTCAACGGTGAGGCTCACGTAGGGCACTTGTGTCTTGTCGATGAGGTCCACATAGCCGGAGTCGGCGACGGCGAAGCTGCCAACGAAGGCCAGAACCTTCGGCTGCAGGCGCGTGAAGTCGGCCCGCCCCTTGTACGGATCGAGCCCGTCGTCACCCTTCAGCAGCGTGATCTTGCGGCCGCAGACGCCCCCTTCGCTGTTGACCTTGGCGAAGTAGCTCGCCGCGCCCCGGTAGGAACCCTCGGTCGCGCCCGGCAGCGGACCGGAGTCGGTGACGATGCTCGCCACCTTGATCTCGTTGGGGGTCACGCCGGTGTCGGTCGCGCCGCCGGTGCCGCACGACGACGCCGCGCCCTTGACTGTGGTCGCGGTCGCTCCCGCGGTTTTCGTGCCGCCGCTCCCGGCGGTGTTCGACCCGCTCGAGCCGGCGGCGCTCCCACCGGCGGCGGCGGCCGTATCGGTCCCC
>JACDEA010000205.1 GCA_013816725.1 Actinomycetota bacterium | reverse complement strand
GGTCTGCCCCGTGCAAGGCCCGCACTCGTTCTCGAACGACTTCGGTGCGCCACGGGGTGGCGGGACGCGCTCGCACCAGGGCAACGACATCCTGGCGCCGATGGGTACGCCGGTGGTTGCCAATGTCTCGGGGTCGTGGTCGCACAACCAGTCGAACCTCGGCGGGTTGAGTTACTTCCTGCATGGCAACGACGGCAACACGTATTTCGGCGCCCACCTCAGCGGGTACGCCGGCGGCGGAGGGTCGGTGACGGCGGGAACCGTGATCGGTTATGTCGGCGACACCGGCGATGCCAAGGGCGGCACGCCACACTTGCACTTCGAGTTCCACCCGGGCGGCGGCGCCGCCGTCAACCCGTACCCCACGCTGGTGAAGTACTGCTGAGCCCTGACGATGTGGCGGCGCTCGTCGATGCGAGTGCCGTCGACGGGCTGCGCCGGCTGTCGGGTGGCGCGTCACGGGAAACGTGGTCGTTCACCGCCGACGGACGGCGGCTGATCCTGCGTCGCGATCCGCCGGGGTCGACCAAGGGCGGGATGCTCATGGAGGCCGCCCTGCTGCGGGCGGCCGCCGATGGCGGCGTTCCGGTGCCCGAGGTCGTGGCCGCGGGCGACGACTGGATCGTGATGGAACACGTCGACGGACAGACGATCGCCCGCAAGATCCTGCGCGACGACGAGTATGCCGCCGCCCGTCCCCGGCTCGCCCGCCAATGCGGCGGGATCCTCGCCGCGCTGCACCGGATCCGTCTCGACGTGACGCCGCTCGACGAACCCGAGCCGCTGGACACGTGGCGCGAAACGCTGGACACGTTGGGGCAGCCCCACCCCGCGTTCGAGCTCGCGTTCAGGTGGTTGGCCGAGAACCGTCCTGCGTCGACCCGGCGAGCCGTGGTCCACGGCGACTTCCGCAACGGCAACTTCATCGTCGGGCCCGACGGCGTGCGGGCGATCCTCGACTGGGAGCTGGCGCACATCGGCGATCCGATAGAAGACCTCGGATGGTTGTGCGTCAATGCGTGGCGGTTCGGCGTCCGGAACAAGCCGGTGGGAGGTTTCGGCGAGTACGACGAGCTGGTGACCGCCTACGAAGGCGCCGGCGGCGGGACCGTCGACCGCGATGCCCTGCTGTGGTGGGAGACACTGGGCACGCTCAAGTGGGGGATCATGTGCATCGTGCAGGCGACGGCGCACACGTCCGGCGCCATTCGGTCCGTCGAACTCGCGGCCATCGGCCGTCGGGTGTGCGAGAACGAGTGGGACCTCATGCAAATGCTTCCGGGCGCGCCATGATGGCGGTGGCGTGACGGAGCCGCACGATATGCCCGATGCCGCGGCATTGGTCGAGGCCGTCCGCGAGTTCCTCGAACGTGACGTGATGACCAGCACCGAGGGCCGAGTGCAGTTCCACACGCGCGTGGCTGTCAACGTGCTGCGCATGGTCGAACGCGAGATCAACCTCGGGCCCGATCAGGTGGTGCGCCACGCCGACGGGCTCGTCCGCCTCGGCGTGGCCGACGACGCGCAGCTGGCGGCGGCGATCCGCGAAGGTCGACTCGACGATCGCATGGACGAGGTGCGGGCGTCGGTGACCGAGACCGTTCGCCAGAAGCTGCTCGTCGCCAACCCCAAGTACCTGGAGGACTGAAATGGTCATAGTTACCGGCAGCGTGCGCGTGCGACCCGAAGCGATCGATGAGGCGGTCCGGCACAGCCTCGAGCACGTTCGCCGGTCGCGCCGCGAAGCGGGGTGCCTCCAGCACGGCGTATACCGCGACGCCGAAGAGCCGTTACGGCTGTTCTTCTACGAGCAGTGGGCCGACCGTGACGCCCTCAACGCTCACTTCGCCGTTCCCGCCTCCAACGACTTCGTCGCCGCCGTCAGCGCTCTGGCCACCGAGCCCCCTGCGATCGACATCCACGACGTCGGCTAGACGCGGAGCGACGCGGGTGCTATTCGGGTAGGTGGCAGCACGCCTCGACGTTGTTGCCGTCCGGGTCGCGCACGAATGCTCCGTAGTAGTTGGGGTGGTACTCAGGCCACACGCGAGGCTCGTGCAGCACTTCGGCGCCGTGGGCGACAGCGGCCTCGAAGAAGGCGTCCACCGACGCATGGTCGGGCGACTGGAAGCAGATGTGGACCTCGCGGTTATCGCCGCCGGTCGACTGTGGGCCGATCCAGAATGTCGGTCGGCCGGGATGGCCGTAGCCGATGACCTGACCGAAGTCGAGCACGCGCCCGCCGCCGATCGGCTTCAGGACCGTGTCGAAGAACGCGGTGCTGGCGGCGACGTCAGCGCATTGGATCGAGAGATGATCGACCACGAGCGGATCGTACCGGCCTACGGGACGGCCGCTATTCGGGCGTCGCGGCGGCGGTTGGCGGCGAAGAGCACGGCGGCGGGAACGCGCACGAGCGCGCCGGCGATCATGGCGGCGGGTACCGACCACACCGTGGCGATGGCGCCGAGTCCCGGGCCGCCGACCACTTGGCCCAGCGCGTCGACCTGCGAGCCGATCGAGTTGACGGTCGCGCGCGAGCGCGAGTCCAGGTCGTGGTTGATCCACGCGTTGTAGAGCGGCGGAGTGAGCTGGTTGAGGACGGTGACCGCGAGGTAGGCGGCCACGGCGACGGCGAAGCTGCCGGCCAGTGCAAACGCGATCACCGCGATCATCATCCCGGTGTTGACCAGTCCCAGCAGCTGGCCGGCGTGGCTGGCGCTGCGCAGTCGCTTGCGCAGCCGGCCGACGACGACGATCCCGATCACGAGGGCGGTCGCTTGAAGCAGGCCGAACCACACCACGGTGTCGAAGCCGACGTGCGGCAACCCGATCCCCTTGATGAGCCGGAACTGCCACAGTCGGTCGAAGCCCTCCGTCGACATCCCGTGCAGCGCGGCGACGGCGAAGATCAACAGCAATACGGGCCGGGCCCGCACCGTCTGGCGGGCGCTGCGAAACGTGTCGCCCGACCGCGTGCGTTCGGTTCGCTCGGGCCGCACGAAGCCGGTCTCGGGCATCACCGCCCACAGCCATACACCGAGAAGCGTGTAGCCCAACCCGGCCAGGAACACCGGGAGCCATAACGCGTACGACCCGAGAGCGACGGCGGCGCCGATCCCGGCCAGACCGCCGGACATCTTGCGTTGTGAGGACCGCAGATACACCTCGACGGCCCGCTTCTCGCCGATCTCGTCGGCCAGCCAGGCGACGAAAGCCCCGCTCACGAAGGTGAAGCCGACGCCCCAGACCGCTTGGGCGACGAGGATGACGGCGAAGTTGGGGACCGCGTACAGCATGAAGCCCACGCCGGTCATGAGCATCCCGATGACCACCGACGTCTTGCGGCTGATCGTGTCGGCCACCACACCAGTGGGGATCTCGAACAGGAGCACGCTGCCTTCGAGCACCGAGCCGACGAGCAGCATCTGCAAGGGATTGAGCCCAACCCGGACGATCAGGAAGACCATCGACAGCGTTGCCGCCATGGCGAACAGGAACCCGGCCGCGGAGGCGGAGCGGACGTAGACGCGTACGGGGTCCGAAGACGTCACTCGCGCGCCAGCGCGCCGGACTCCTCGAGGGCGACCACTTCGGTCGCGGCAACGTCCAACCAGTCCCTGAGCACCTCGGCATTGTGCTCGCCCCGATAAGGCGCCGCCCGTGATATTCCGCTGGTCGCGTCCGAGAAGCGATAGGGCGAGTCGATCACCTTGCGTGTTCCGCCGCCCCGGTCGTCGATCTCGGCGACCCGGGCCTTGGCGAATGCGTCATCGTGCGAGCGGACAACGGCCCAGGCCAGGTTCGCCTTCTCGAGGGCGGCGCCGAGGTGTTCGCGGTCGGCGAACGACGCGACCCACGCGGCGGCGACTGCGTGACGCCTGGCGATCTTGTCCTCCAGCGCCGCTGTTGGCGGGAGCCCGTCGTCCACGCCGTGGACCCGCGACAGCTGGCGCCAGATGTGCTTGAACTCGCCGGTGATGAGGACCGGACCCCCGGTGGCGGCGAACACCCGGCCACCGAGCCGCACGATGGGCTCGCCGTCGAGCGCGTGGTGGGCGTAGTCGTCGGTAGCGAACATGGCGTCGCGCATCGACAGGTCGATCCACTGGCCGGCGCCGGTGCGGTCGCGCAGCAACAGCGCGGCGAGCACGGCAACCAATCCGTGGAGTCCGCCGTTGTAGTCGGCGATCGACAGGATCGGATCGGTCGGCGCACTCTCGTCGAACGCGGCCTGGCGGGCGATGAGGCCCGACTCGGCGTGGATCACCGGCGCGTAGGCCTGGCGGTCGGCGTCGGGCCCGGTCTGACCGAAGCCGGTGATCGAGAGCATTACCAAGCGCGGGTTCTCGACGCGCAACACGTCCCACCCGAGCCCCAGCCGGGTCATCACGCCGGGGCGGAAGTTCTCGATCACGACGTCGGCGACCGCCGCGAGCCGGCGGGCCACGTCGACCGCGGCAGGCTGCTTAAGGTCGAGGCACACGTTGCGCTTGCCGACGTTCTGCTGTGTGTAGAACCCGGCCAGCCCGTGGCGACTCTGGCCCCATACCCGGGAGATGTCGCCTTCGGGCGGCTCCACCTTGACCACGTCTGCCCCGAGGTCGGCCAGCATCCGCCCCGCGAACGGCCCGGACACGACTCGCGAGAAGTCGAGGACCCGCAGTCCCCCTAACGGACGATTAGACAGCGGCCGCCTCTTTGACCAACTCGGCCAGCGCCTCGGGAATGAAGCCGGCCAGGTCCCAGAGACTTGGGACGGTTTCGCGGCAGGCGATGAATCCGAAGTCGACGTTGTCCATGTAAGAAATGACGGTGACGTTGAGCGCGGCGCCGTCGAAAATCGGGCCGAGCGGGTACAACGCCGTCAGCCGGGCGCCGGCGAAGTACAGGGGAATGGGCGGCCCGGGGACGTTGGAGATCACCAGGTTGTGCACGACTGGATGGCGCTCGGCCAGTTTCAAGCTCGAGTAGGCCCGCGCCGCCAGTGAGAATGTGGTGGGTGCCGCGAACTCGGCCCAGTTCTGGAGCATGTCGGCGCCGATGGCGTTGTGCTCCTCCTTGGCCCCCTTGGTCGACGCCGCGATGGCGCGCAGCCGCTCGACGGGGTTCTCG
>JACDEA010000204.1 GCA_013816725.1 Actinomycetota bacterium | reverse complement strand
GACCTGGCCAGGTTTGATCTCGTGGCGTGTTGGTCCGCAGTGGAAGCCGATGATCGCTTCGAGCTTGTCCCGCCTGTACGGGGTCGCCGTGAGGCCCAACCACCGCCGGGTCCGCGCCTGTTCGACGCAGGCGGCGAACGAGACTGCCGGAAGGTGGTGGCATTCGTCCACGACGACGAGTCCGTAGCGGTCGAAGAGGGTCGCGTCCTGCCGGGCGAGGCTTTGGAGCATGGCGACGTCGACCACGCCGGTCGGTCCGGCTTTGCCGCCGCCGATCTGGCCGATCTGATCGGCAGCGAGGCCGAGATGCTCGGCGAGGCGTGAGCGCCACTGGTCGACGAGTTCCTTGCGGTCGACCAGGACCAGCGTCGGCGTGCGGTGGTGCGCGATGACGGCGCAGGCCATGACGGTCTTGCCGGCGCCGGGCGGCGCGACCAGCACGCCGCGATCGTGGTCGACGAGGCCGGCGACGGCTGCGGCCTGTTGGGGTCGGAGCACGCCAACGAAGCCGAGGTCGATCGGATCGGGATCGGTGCGATCGTCGCTGAGATCGACTTCGCTGCCGAGGGTGGCGAACAGATCGGTGACCCGCTCGGTCAGGCCGCGGGGGAGGTAGAGCCACTCGAGGTCCTCGCGGTAGCAGGAGATGAACCGCGGCGTGTTCCACGTTGAGAAGCGCATTCGTTGCTTCTCGTAGAACTCCGGGTTCGCGATCGACCCGAGATGCTTCAACGCCGCCACGACTGCCATCCTGTGCGACGGCCGCATCCGCGCCATTGACAGGCACCCCAGCAGAACTGGCCCGCCAGGCCGGCACGGAACCGCGGATGGCGTTGGTGCAGCCGAGCCTCGAAGAGGTCTACCTCGAACTGGTCGGAACCTCAGAAGGCATGAGCTGATGAACTCCCGCGGACTGCTCCTGCACCAGGTGCGACTCAACCAGCGTTCCTTCTGGCGAAATCCCGAATCGGCGTTCTTCAACTTCGCGATGCCGCTCGGCGTCCTGCTGATCTTCGGATCCACGACGAGCAACAACTCCATTCCCGGCCGCACCGATGTCACACTGCTGACGCTCTTCGTTCCCGGGATCCTCGCCTTCGCCGTCGTCGTCATCGCCTACGGCAACCTCGCCGCCACCATCGCGCTCCAACGCGCCGACGGCGTTCTCAAACGGATCCGGGCTACCCCGCTCAACCCGACCGTCTACCTCGGCGGCCAAATCCTCAGCGTCCTCAGCACCGCACTGCTCATCTCCGCAACGACCATCGCCCTCGGCGCCATCGCCTTCCGAGTCCTCCCACGACCCTCCGCCATCCCCCAACTCCTCCTCATCCTCGCCCTCGGCATCTCCTGTTTCGCCGCCCTCGGCCTCGCCATCAGCACCGTCATCCCGACCGCGGACGCCGCCGGCGCGATCACCAACGGCACCTACCTACCCCTCGCGATGGTCTCTGGCATGTTCGACGCCGGCATCCACCTTCCCAAAGGCCTCGACACCATCATCAGCGCCTTCCCGCTCAAAGCACTCGCCGACGGTCTCCGCTCCGCCTACGACCCCGCCACCCACGGCCTACCCCTCGGCAACACCCTTGTGCTCGTCGCCTGGACTATCGCCGGGCTCGCAATCGCCCGCCGATACTTCCGATGGGAGCCATGACTCGGTCTCCCCACGACCCCCGCCTTTCGGTCCACCGGCGACGGGCGCCCGATATGTGCATGGGCCGTCAGCCGCCGCCCTCGCGCCAATTAGGCGGGAGCAGAGGTCGGTTCCAGCCGGGGTCGGGTCGCCAATCGACCCAGCGGTCGTCCCACCACCGGCGGCCAGCATCGAGCTCGTCAGTGAGCTCACCGCCCAAGGAAACGATCCAATCAACGAGCGGCGGCGAGAACCGTCCTTCCGCAACGCGATCAGGCAGCACGTCGAGGTCCTTGAGGCTCCAACTGCCATCGGGCAGCACCACGATGTCGAGCTCAAGGTCCTGAGTGTCGTAACCGACCGCAGTCCGAACGAACGACGTCTGGAGGTTGATGTACCAGCACGCGAACTTGCGGTCCGGCCCAGACCAGAAATGCCAGACCGCATGGTGTTCACCCGGCCGCTGGACCATGAGCGCCCCATGACCGCTCCATCCGCCTCGACCGCTCCAAGGGTGCGCGCCGTTGGGAGTCGGCCAATCGCCCGCCGGGAAGCCGAACTCTGCGCCCGGAGCGATGTAGGTGACGAGCGCGTCGTCATTGTCCTCGACGACGAAGACCGGTATCGCCGCCCACGACTTGCCTATCCACTCGGGTGATGACCCCGGACACTGGTCGATAGGAGCGAGACCAAGCACTTCCCGGCGGACCACGATGTCGCCGTACGTCCATCGAGCACTCATCGGCGAAAACGTAGGTCGAAGTGACCACGGATTGCGGGCTGTAACGACCTGAGCCGGAGTGGCCCCAAAACTGTTCGGCGGTTGGCGCCGGTTCGGCGGCTTGATGACTGCCCACTTCCGCCGGGAGGAAGCCAGTGTTGAGGCCAGGCCGTCAGAGGATGTTGAGTCGCCCTGACTGAATCGGCCTGGGTTTCGTGGAGGCTCCGAGTATCGGAGGAATCATGGAGTCCATGGCAAAGCAGAAGCCGAGAAGGTTCGACGACGAGTTCAAGGAACGCGGCGTGCGACTCGTCAAGGAGTGGCGCCGAGCGCGTGACCGCGACGATGGCGGTTTGACCGAGATCGGCGGCCAGCTCGGTGTGCATTCTGAGACGTTGCGGAACTGGGTGAACCGCGCCGAGGTCGATGGTGGTCGCCGGCGGGGCACAACGACCGCGGACGGGCAACGGATCGCCGAGTTGGAACGCGAGGTCCGGGAGCTGCGCCGCGCGAACGACATTCTCAAGGCGGCGTCGGTTTTCTTCGCGACCGAGCTCGACGGTCGCCCGAAGAGGTAGTTGCCTTCATCGACGCCCACCGCGACTGCGAGTCCGGTGGGCGTCGATGGGGGGTCGAGCCGATCTGCGAGGTTCTCGAGGTCGCCCCATCCACTTATTACGCCGCGAAGAAGCGGCCGTTGTCGGCGCGCGCGGAACGCGACGCCGTGCTCATCCCTGAACTGGTGGCGTTGTTCGTGAAGAACTACTCGGTCTATGGGAGACGCAAGCTGACCAAAGCCGCTACGAAGGCCGGCCACGACGTGGGCCGCGACCAGGTCGCCCGCCTGATGCGTGAAGCGGGCATAAGAGGCGCTACCAGGGCCCGGAAGCGGTTCACGACCCGCTCCGACCCGGCACATGTGCGGGCACCGGATCTGATGAACCGCGACTTCACCGCGACGCGCCCGAACGAGAAATGGGTGGCCGACTTCACGTACTGCTCGACGTGGTCGGGCATCGTCTACGTCGCGTTCGTCATCGACATTTACTCGCGGCGCATCGTGGGCTGGAAAGCGGCGCGCACCATGACCGCGCCGTTGGTCATCGACGCGTTGAACATGGCCGCCTGGACACGACGCGGCGCCGACATCGAAGGCGTGATTTGTCACTCGGATGCCGGCGCGCAAGGCGAATTCGGGTGGTCGTCGCAACACCTCGACATGGAGGTGTTGGCGAAGTGTTCAAACATGAGCGTGTTCAGGCGATCCAGGAGATGCGGGGGAAGATGTGGTCGCCTGGTCGGCCATCGACGGCGCGACGCGAAGACCGCGTCACCTTCTGGAAGGCGATCGCCCGCGGCGTGTCGACCGAGGACGCGGCGGCCGAAACGGGCGTGTCATCCGCGGTTGGGACCAGGTGGTTCCGTGAGGCTGGCGGCATGCCCTCTCTCAAACTGGTTCCGCACACGGGCCGCTATCTGTCCTTCGCCGAGCGTGAAGAGATCGCGATCCTGCACGCGCAGGATCGCGGCGTGCGTGAGATCGCGCGCCAGCTCGGCCGCGCCCCGTCGACGATCTCGCGCGAGCTTCGCCGGAACGCGGCGACGCGCGGCAACGAGGTGACGTATCGGGCGACGACGGCGCAGTGGCACGCGGAGCGGCGCGCGAGCCGCCCGAAGGTATCGAAGCTTGCTTCCAACGAGCGGCTGCGCGACTACGTGCAGGATCGCCTGGCCGGGGAGATCGCCAAGCCGACCGGAGAGAAGATCGCGGGGCCGACGGTGGCGTTCATCGGACGCCGCCATGGCCGTCGCGCCGATCGGCGGTGGGCGAAGGCGTGGAGCCCGGAACAGATCTCACACCGGCTCCGTGTTGATTTCCCCGATGATGAGTCGATGCGAATCTCGCACGAAGCCATCTATCAGGCGCTATATGTCCAGGGCCGCGGCGCGCTCAAACGCGAACTGATCCAGTGTCTGCGCACCGGTCGCGCGCTGCGCGTGCCACGGGCACGCACGAAGGCACGCGGCAAGAAGTTCGTCACACCCGAGGTGATGATCAGTGAACGGCCGGCCGAGGCCGAAGACCGCGCGGTCCCTGGCCACTGGGAAGGCGACCTCATCATGGGGCTGAACCGGTCCGCGATCGGCACCCTGGTCGAGCGCACAACACGATTCACGCTCCTGCTCCGTCTCCCGCACATGGACGGCCACGGCGTCGAGCCACGCCTCAAGAACGGCCCCGCGCTCGCGGGGCATGGCGCCGAGGCGGTGCGCGACGCCATCGCCGAACAGATCCTCACGCTGCCCGACCACCTGCGCCGATCGCTGACATGGGACCAAGGCTCCGAGATGGCCGAGCACGCCCAGCTCCGCATCGCAACAGGACTCGAGATCTACTTCTGCGATCCCCGGAGCCCGTGGCAGCGCGGGACGAACGAGAACACCAACGGGCTGTTGCGCCAATACTTCCCTAAGGGCACCGACCTCTTTCGACACTCACGCGAGGATCTCGACGCCGTCGCGACGGCGCTCAATACGCGACCGCGCAAGACACTCGGATGGAAGACTCCCGCCGAAGCCCTCGACGAACTCCTACGCTCTGCCTGACAAGACAGTGTTGCGACGACTCCTTGAACCCTGGCAATACACCAGCGGCGACTACGCGGAGCTCGCCCGGCTCAACGGCGTCGTGTTGTCGGTCGGCCGCAAGGGCGAGTGCTGGGACAACGCCGTAGCCGAGTCCTTCTTCGCCACCATCAAACGCGAG
>JACDEA010000203.1 GCA_013816725.1 Actinomycetota bacterium | reverse complement strand
CCGCTGACCAGATGTCGCCCGGGGACGAGGGCCCGGGCACGACGTACGGCGACCCCGGCGGCACCGACACCGCCGAGCACCACCGGCATCGAGTACCACCCGCGACGCACGCGGGCCAGGTCCAGCTCGAACCGCATGTGCGCGTGTTGGTGCTCGCCGGGAACGGCCACGACGCACGTCGTCAACTGGCTGACCTCGCGCAGCACGATGCGGCGGTTGATGTCGAGGGTCTTGACCACAGTGGCCCCGAAGCTGCGGTCGGGCTCCCACACGGTGCGGTCGCCGAGGCGACGCACGACGCGGAACTTCTGCTGGCGCATGAAGCGGTCGACGTGGCGATCCACCTGCGCGGCGCTGGCCCGCAGGGTCCGCGTCACGACGGCGTCGGGTCGGGCGACGAGCGGCTCGAGCGCGCCGGCCCGCACCTCGGCCAGCGCCTGGCGGATCGAGGCGCGCGACAGACCGGCTTCGATCCCTGCTTGCTCGAGGGCGGCCAGGTCGAGCGCTCGACCGTCGCCGGTCTGGCGCCCTTGGTCGATTTCGGCGGCGCGGCGGAACACGGCGGCGGCCTCGTCGCTGGTGACCTCCTCGCCTGTCATCGACATTCAGTGTGCCCGCTATCTCGAAACTTTGAGGCGGCCGCCGGCACGAACTCCCAGTCGTAGCCCGACGGCCGCAGGGTGAGGTCGAGGACGCCATACGCGCTGTCGTTGACGACCTCGCTGCCCTGCTCGCGGTTGACCACCGGGTAGAGCGAGCGGCCCCCGGTGCCGGCGACGAATTGGCGGATGCCACGATCGGGGGCGAAGCGCTCGTAGTGATGGTCGTGGCCGGAGAGGACGACGTCGGCCGCGCTGTCGGCCAGCACGGACCACAAGTGGTCGTAGCCGGCGTCGCTGCCGTGGAGGCCGGACGACCAGCGGGGGTGGTGCCAGAACGCCAGCGTGCACTTGGCCGGGTGGGCGGCCAAGTCGGCGCGCAGCCACCGCTCCATGGGCGAGCCCGGTCCGCACCCGCCGATGCTGCGGCAGTTGGAGTTGAGCGAGATGATGTGCCACGCGCCGACGTCGATGCTGTACCACGGCTTCACCTTCCAATAGGCGAAGTAGCCGCCCGCGCCGGTCGTGGAGTATTCGTGGTTGCCCGGCGTCGGATGGGTGATCTTCTTGAAGCGGCCCCACGACTTGTCGTACACCGCCAAGAAATCCTGCAGCTCGCCCCGCTCGTACTGGATGTCGCCGAGGGCGAGCACCGCGGTCGGGTGTTGCGCCTCCACCAGTGCGCTGGTGTCGGTGCAGGCCAGCGACTGTGGGCAGGCGATGTCGCCGGCGGCCACAACGGTGACCCCGGCGGACTCGCCGCTCGTGGTCCCGGTGGTCGGCTTCTGGGTCGCCTTCTGCGTCGTCTGCTGCGTCGACGGTTTCTCAGACGAACAGGCGCTCAGCACAACGAGCGCGGCCACCAACGCGACGCGCCATTTCACTATTCAGCGGCATCCGCGAGCGCTTCGGCTAGCGCGGGATGCACGAGGACGCTCTCGACGATGTCGGTGACCTTGAGGTTGGCCGTCACTGCCAGCGCGATCACCGAGATCAGCTCCGAGGCGCCCCGCCCAACGATCGATCCCCCCAGGACGACGCCGGTGGCCGGATCGGAGACGATCTTGACGAAGCCGCGCGGGTCGCCGTCGATCTGGGCCCGGGCGTTGGCCGCGAACGGCACCTTGGTGACCCGGATCTTGCGGCCGATGGCGAAGGCCTCGGCCTCGGCCAGCCCGACGTCTGCGATCTCGGGCTCGGTGAAGATCGCGCTGGCCGCCTTGTCGTAGTCGAGGTGACGGTGCTCGCGGGTGTGCAGACCCATGACGTGCTCGGCCACCTTGCGGCCCTGCATCGACGCCACCGAGGCCAGCGGCAACCGCCCCGACACGTCACCGGCCGCGTAGACGTGCTGCACGTTGGACTGGCAGTGCTGGTTCACGGGCACGTAACCGGCGCCGTCCACCTCCACACCCGCCTCGTCGAGGCCGAGGCCCTCGGAGTTGGGGATCGACCCGATGGCGAGGAGCGCGTGCGAGCCCTGGGCCACCCGCCCGTCGTCACACCGCACGGCAATCGTGTCGCCCTCGCGGTCGATAGCCGTCGCCCGCGCCCCTTTCAGCAGCGCCACGCCGGTCTTGAGGAAGTCGTCCTCCAGCGCGGCGGCCACCTCAGGGTCCTTGGCCGGCAGCACCTGCTGGCGGCTGACGATGAGCGTCACCTTCGATCCGAACGAGCGGAACATGTGCACGAACTCGACGCCGGTGACGCCGGAGCCGATGACGATGAGGTGCTCGGGCAACTCGGCCGGCGGGTAGGCCTGCCGCGTGGTGAGGATGCGCTCGCCGTCGACTGCCGCCCACTCGGGAATCCGGGGCCGGCTGCCGGTGCTGATGAGGACCGCGTCGGCGTCGACCTCCTCGACCCCGGTGGCCGTTTCGACCACGACCTCGTGGGGACCCTTGAGCCGGCCCGACCCTTCGATGATGCGGACACCCTGGCTGTCGAGCAACGAGCACGCCGCCGCGTTGAGTCCGCCCTCGATGCGTTGGATGCGGTCGCGGAGCCGGTCGAGGTCGGGCCGTGGGTCGAGCGGCGAGAGTCCCATCACCTCGGCCCGCCGGGTCTCGGACAGCACACCGCCGGTGGCGATCATCGCCTTCGACGGAATGCAGTCCCACAAGTTGGCGGCGCCGCCCACGATGTCGCGCTCGATCATGGTCACGTCGGCGCCCAAGCGCGCCGCGTGCGTGGCCGCCTGGAGGCCGGCGGGGCCGGCGCCGATGATCGTGAAGCGAACTGCCATCGCGAAGGAGGCTACGCGCCTCGTTTCGCTACCACGTACAGCCTGGGGCCGCCCTCGCGCTCGTAGGGCGGTCGCTCGATGGCGCGCTCGACCTCGAAGCCCGCGTCATCGATGAACGAACGCAGCTCGTCGAGCTCGAAGTACGTGCCAGCGAAGGGGACGTGGTGGCCGAGGAACCCGTCGGCACGGATTTCGCCCTCGCCGGCGTGCGCGCCGACGGCAAGCAACCCGCCCCGACGCAGCACGCGCCGAATCTCGGCGAGCGCGTCGGGTACACGCCGCCGGACGATGTGGATCAGCGAGTAGAAGGCGACGACGCCACCCCACGCCTCGGCGTCCACCCAGCCGAGGTCGAGCATGTTGCTCTGCTCGAACCGCAGTCCCGGATTGCGACGCCGTGCCACGGCGACCATCTCCTGCGACAGGTCGACGCCGAGGACATCGGCGCCTCGTGTGGCGAGGTAGCGCGCGACGTGACCGGGTCCGCAGCCGAGGTCACAGATGATGCCGTTGGTTCGCGTCGCGATGTCATCGAGCAGCGCGCGGTCGCCCGGCTTGTCGTCGAGCTCGTCGAAGAACTTGGCGGCGTAGTCCTGGGCGACGACGTCGTACGACGTCGCGATCTTCTCGGGTTCGAAATCGCTCACGCCTCCAGCCCAATCGTCTAGCGGGACGGCTGGTACACGCCGAACACGCCGCGCAGCACGTCGCTCACCTCGCCGAGGGTGGCGGAACGGCGAAGCGCTTCCTTCATGGGAACGAGGATGTTCTGGGTGCCGCGCGCCGCCGCCTCGACGTCGGCCAAGGCGGCATCGACCGCGGACTGATCGCGCTCGGCCCGCACGCGCTGCGTGCGGGCGATCTGCCGGCGCTGCAACTCCGGATCTATCGGGAACACCTCAGCGGGTTCGGGCGCGTCGACGACGTACTTGTTGACGCCGACGATCACCTTCTCACCGTCGTCGATGGCCTTGGTGTACTCGTAGGCGGCCTGCTCGATCTCGTCCTGCATGTAGCCGGCCTCGATGGCGGCGACGGCGCCGCCCATGCCGTCGATCTTCTCGATGTACGCCATCGCCCCGGCCTCAACTTCGTCGGTGAGCGCTTCGACGAAGTACGAGCCGCCGAGGGGGTCGGTGGTGTCGGCTACACCCGACTCATGCGCAAGGACCTGCTGGGTGCGCACTGCCAGCGTCGCCGCCCGTGTTGTGGGCAGGCCAAGCGCTTCGTCGAAGCCGTTGGTATGCAGGCTCTGGGTGCTGCCCAACGCGGCCGCGAGCGCTTGGAGCGTCACCCGCATGATGTTGTTCTCTGGCTGCTGGGCCGTGAGCGTTGAGCCACCGGTCTGCGTGTGGAATCGAAGTTTCTTCGACTTCTCGTTCTTGGCGCCAAAGCGCTCGGTCATGATGCGCGCCCACATGCGGCGCGCGGCGCGGAACTTGGCGATCTCCTCGAAAAAGTTGTTGTGTGAGTTCCAGAAGAACGACAGTTGCGGCGCGAACTCATCGACGTCCAACCCTGCTGCGATGCCGGCCTCGACGTAGGCGATGCCGTTGGCCAAGGTGAAGGCGATCTCCTGCACGGCGGTCGAACCCGCTTCGCGGATGTGGTAGCCAGAGATCGAGATCGTGTTCCAGCTGGGAAGGTTTTCGCGGCAGTAGGCGAAGACGTCGGTGATGATCCGCATCGACGGGCGGGGCGGGTACACATAGGTGCCCCTCGCCACGTACTCCTTGAGGATGTCGTTCTGGATCGTGCCGCCGAGCTTGTTGGCCGGGACACCCTGTTCTTCGGCGACCAGTTGGTAGAGCAGCAACAGGATCGCCGCCGTCGAGTTGATCGTCATCGACGTCGTCACCTGGGCGAGCGGCAGGTCGGCGAGCAACAGCCGCATGTCATCGACGGAGTCGATGGCTACCCCTACCTTGCCGACCTCGCCTTCGGCGCGGGGGTGGTCCGAGTCGTACCCCATCTGCGTGGGCAGGTCGAAGGCGCACGACAGGCCAGTGGTACCGGCGGCTAGCAGCAGCTTCCAGCGCTCGTTGGTGGACTCAGCGTTACCGAAGCCGGCATATTGACGAATCCGCCACGGTTGGTCCCGCTTAACACTTGGGTGGATGCCGCGCGTGTACGGCGGGCTGCCCGGGGCACCGAGCTTGGTGTCGGCGTCCCAACCTTCGAGGTCGGCCGCGGTGTAGATCGGCTTGATCTCGATCCCCGAGTCGGTCTCGTGGCGGTCGTCGGCCATCCCTTTACGTTACCGACGCTCGAATACGTCATATCAGGCCGA
>JACDEA010000202.1 GCA_013816725.1 Actinomycetota bacterium | reverse complement strand
GTCCTGGCGCCGGCGGTCCTGGCGCCGGCGGTCCTGGCGCCGGCGGTCCTGGCGCCGGCGGTCCTGGCGCCGGCGGTATCGGCGGTGGTGGTATCGGCGGTGGTGGTATCGGCAATGGCCCGATCGCGGCACCGGCACGCTTCGCGCCGGCGTCGACCGGTGCGGCTGTCGGTCACGGCTCGGCTGCCGCGCTGACGACTCAGCGGGCCGCGGAATCAGCCGGCGCCCGCGCCGCGATCGGCGCCACCTCACCCGGCCGGAGCGGTTCGGGCTTGGCAGTGACTGGATCACACACGAAGATGCTCGTCATCGCAGCGCTGCTGGCGCTGGCCTTCGGGATGGCGCTCCTCTGGCTTTGCGCCGTTGCCCGCAAGAGGGGATCTGAGCGAGCTGTTCCGAGATCGGGCGGCCTCGTTCGCTGGTGGCAGGGTGGTTCTCAGGGTTCTTCGCCGGGTCGCTGCGGATCATTCGATCCTCCACCTATGTCCAGCAGACGGGCGACTCCGGCCTGACGCACAAGCCCAAGGCATCGGCTCATATGCGTGCACAGGCCCTTAACGTGAACAACGTTCACGCCGTAATCGTTGACTCGGACCCTGACACCACTGCGGTCGTCAGGGCGGCGGTGGGAGCCAGCGGCTGGATCCTCGTCGAGGTCCAAGGTGCTTCGGCGGCCGTTCAGACCCTCGCGACCTTTCCCATCGAGCTCGTCGTGATAGACGCCAATCTCGCGGGCGAGCTCGCGCCGGAAGTGATCTCGCAGGTGCGTGCGGCTCAGCGGGACATCAGCATCATGGTCCTGGCGAATGGTCCAGGTTCGAGCCGAGGGATCGCGGCGTTACTGGCCGGGGCCGATGACTTCCTGGAGAAGCCGGTCTCGTCTCGGGAGCTCATGGCTCGACTCGGGGCTGCGACGCGGCGACGCGTCCGAGGCACCCAATCCCGTTCACGGTTGCAGGACGTCATCACCGGCGTCACGGCCGAGGTGACCGACGCGGTCATCATCACCACGCCCGACCATTGCATCATGAGTTTCAACGAAGCCGCGCAGGAGTTGTACGGGTTCCGCGCAGACGAGGTAATCGGCCGTCCCGCTACCGAGGTGCTGCGCTGGGTTGAAGCAGAGACGTCCTTCGAGCAAACGCGAGTGCAACTTCGGGAGTTGGGCCACTGGCACGGTGTTGCTGAGCAATACCACCGAGACGGCAGCGTCATTCTCGTTCGGTCATCGACGCAGGTTCTTCGCGATGACAACAACAACGAGCTTGGTGTCATCTCTGTCAACCGCCCCTTCGATGAGCCCGCCACTCGGGCCGAGTATCGAGCGTTGGAACTCGTACAGGAGGAGATCGCAGCTGGGCTCGCGGCGGACGAGTTCGTTCCCTACTACCAGCCGATCTTCCGAACCGACGACAAGACGATCGTTGGCGTCGAGGCGCTGGCCCGCTGGCAGCACGGAGACGAGCTTCGATTCCCGAACGACTTCATCGCAGCCACCGAGGAGTCCGACCTCATTATCGGTATTGGCAACGTCGTCCTTGCTCAGGCGTGCCGACAGCTTGGCATCTGGCGCGAGGAAGGTCACGATCTCTACCTCGCTGTGAACGTGGCCGCCCGCCAACTCCTCGACTCCTCGCTCGTCGCCAGCCTCCAGGAGGCTCTCGCGATCAACGAGATCCCCCGGGGACGGCTGTCCCTTGAGCTCACGGAGACCGCGCTCATCCAGGACATCACCCACGCGAGCCAAGTGTTGCAGCGCGTCGCGGATCTCGGGGTCGGGGTCTCGATCGACGATTTCGGGACGGGTTGGGCGAGCCTGACCTACCTCCGCCAACTCCCCATCACCACTCTCAAGATTGACCGGAGCTTCGTCGCCGGACTCGGCGTCAACCGCCGCGACACGGCGATCGTCCGTTCCGTCATCGCGCTCGGCCGCGAACTCGACCTTGACGTCGTCGCCGAGGGAGTCGAAACCGAAAAGCAGTTGGAGGACCTTCGGCTGGTCGGCTGTCGAACCGGTCAGGGGTATCTCGTCGCTCGACCCTTGCCACCGTCTCAGGTGGCTCTGTAGCGGACTAGTGGGCGAAACGATTTCGCCTTGCTTCGTCATGCCGGGGGACCTCTGAGGGGATGTCGCTGAAGGACTTCCTCGTCAGGGCACTCGAGGCCACCGCAACCGCGACGCTCAAGCGGGCGAAGTGACCACCAGCACCCGACGGGGCGCCGGCGAAGGCTCACTGTTCTGGAACGACAAGCGTCAGCGCTGGGTCGGACTCATCGACCTACCAACGAGCGACGGACGGCGCCGCCGCTCGACGGTGAGCGCCAAGAGCAAGACAGAGGCACGCGACCAGCTCCGCAAGCTGCAACGCGACAACACCGCTGGCCTCAGCCAGCCTGACGGCAAACTGACCGACGCGGGGTTTCTCGAAGACTGGTTCGAGAGTGTCCTCCCATCGCAGCAGGGCGTACGCGAGGAGGTAACGATCGACAATCACCGTTGGGCGATCGACATCGTCAAGGTGGCGCTCGGTAACAAAACGCTCATGGCACTGACGGCGGATGACGTCGACGACCTGCTTCACGGCATGGCGGCCAAGGGCTACGCCAAGAGCTCGATGACGCGCGTCCGGTCGGTCCTAAGCCGCGCTCTACGGCACGCTGAACGGCGCGGCAAGGTCGTTCGCAATGTGGCGTCATCGGACCTTGTCGACACGCCTCCCGGCCCGAAACGGCAGCCTCGGTCGCTCACTCCTGAACGGCGGAAACGCTGCTGGCCGCCGTCGAAGGCGACAAGCTCGAGGCCCTAGGATCACGGCCCTAATGCTCGGCCTGCGACCGTCCGAGCTTCTCGGCCTGTGTTGGGCGACGTCGACCTCGAGGCCGGCACGCTGCAGATCCGTCGGCGCCTCAAGAAGAGCGGCGAATACGGAACCAAAGACCGAGAAGTCACGACGCGCACTCGGACTGCCTACGCCCGTCGTCACCGCGCTGCGATCACACAAGGCCGCCCAGGCGGCCGCCAAGCTCCGCGCCAAGGCGTGGGACGACGCTGGCGGCGTATTCACCACATCACGCGGCACGACCTTGGATATGCCGAACGTACGCCGCACCTTGCGCAACATTACTGAGGGCGCAGGACTGGGGGCCTGGACGCCCTACGAGCTGCGACACTCGGCCGCGAGCTCCTGTCGTGTCGGCCGCTGGCGTCCCCTCGAGCAGATCGCCGACATCCTCGGCCACGACCGCACGCGTGTGACCGCCACGGTGTACCGCCACCTCGTGGCCCCAACGGTCAGCGCCGGTGTCGCTCCGATGGAGCGCATGTTTGCCAAGGTCGGCAAGTCCGTTGGCTAGCAGGTCCAGCTCGCACCGCTCGACTGCGAACGCTCACCGCCCCTGACCTGCGGTTTTGTGTGGGCCGTAGAAGACTTGAACTTCTGACCTCTTGCGTGTCGAGCAAGCGCTCTGCCAACTGAGCTAACGGCCCCGGAGGGATAGAAGTTACAGCGTCTCGGCGAAGCTGACTTCGCCTTCGCCGCGCAGCACGTTCTTCAGCAACTTGCCCGACGGGTTACGCGGGAGGGGTTCCTGGACCAGCTCGACGTAGGCCGGCACCTTGAAGTTGGCCAAGGTGCCAGCGACCCACTCGCGGACCTCGGCCTCGGTGATCGACTGCCCCGGTTCGACCCGCACGACGGCCTTGACCTCTTCGCCCAGCGACTGGTGGGCAACGCCGATGACCGCGGCCTCGGCGATGGCCGGATGCTCCGACAAGCGGTTCTCGATCTCGACGCAGTACACGTTCTCGCCGCCCCGGATGATCATGTCCTTGGCCCGGTCGGTGATGTAGAGGAAGCCCTCCTCGTCGAGGTAGCCGATGTCACCGGAGTGGAGCCACCCGTCGGTGACCGACTCGGCGGTGGCCTCGGGCTTGTTCCAGTACCCGGGCATGATGATCGGACCCTTGATCCACACCTCGCCCAGGTCGCCGGTTGGCGCGTCGCTGCCGCCGTCGCGCACGATCCGGACGTCGACGACGGGCATGGGCCGACCCACCGAGTCCGGTCGGGCCAGGAACTCCTCGCCGCTGATCGCGGTGGCGACCGAGCTGGATTCGGTCAGCCCGTACGCGTTGCCGAGCGTTTTGACCGCACCGAACGTCTCCTGCACGCGGCGCTGCAGCTCGGCGGCCGACGGCGACCCTCCGTAGGCGACGGTGGCCACCGACGAGAGGTCGTACTTGTGACGCTCGGGGTGCTCGACGACGCGCCATACCATCGTCGGGACGGTGGCCCACACCGAGATCTTCTCGTCTTCGATGAGCTGCATGGCCTTCTCGGGCTCGAACTTGCCGACCGGGATGACGATCTTCACGCCGGCGAGCAGCCCGACGACCATCCCCGAATGACAGCCCGACACATGGAAGAACGGCGAGGTCATCAGGCTGGCGGTCTGGCCGCCGGTGCCCCCCAACACGTTGGCGTTGGGGTTGCGCATGGCGCCGGCCACCGCGTTGTACATCGTGTTCTGCAGGTTGGCGATCATCGAGCGGTGCGTCGAGATGGCACCCTTGGGCCGGCCGGTGGTGCCGCTCGTATAGAAGATGACCGCGGGGTCGTCCTCGTCGATGGGGACCTCGGGCAGCGCGGCGGAGTCACCGCTTAGCAGCTCCTCAAAGTCGTCCTCCACGATGTACACCGCGTCGAGATCGAGCTTGTCAATCTGGTCGGCGACCCGTTCGTAACGCCCGCGGTCGGCCACGAGCACGCGCGCACCGGAGTCCTCCAGCCCGTAAAGGATTTCGTCGGCCTTCCACCAGCCGTTGAGCCCGACGAGGATGGCGCCGAGATTCACCGTCGCCCAGAACGTGTAGACCCACTCGGGGTTGTTGGCCGACAGCACCGCGACGCGGTCGCCGCGGCCGATCCCGTGGCGTGCCGCCAGCGCGGCCGACACCCGGTTGGCGGCGCCCGTGAACTGGGCGAAGCCGATGCGACGGTCGCCGTACACGATGTGCGTCGCGCCCTCGCCGTCGCCCCGCATCTCGGCGAGCGGGAACAGGTCACGGAGCGACTGCATGCGCTCCTTGTAGACCTTCATCTCGATGCCGCGCACGGTGTCGCGCGCCACTTCGAAGGGCCCGCCCGGGCCGGTGAGCTGCTGTTC
>JACDEA010000201.1 GCA_013816725.1 Actinomycetota bacterium | reverse complement strand
CCCACGCCGAACGCGGCGGAGAGCGCGCCGGTGCCGACTCCGGCGACGACCGTCAATGCGTCTCGCAGCGCCCCCGGGTCCATCCGAGCTTGTCTACTCTCTGCAGCCATGCCCTCGGTGGTCGATTCCCTGCGCGCCACCGTTCCCGCGTTGGTCTCCTTCGTCACCGGGTCGCGGCCCGACACGTTTCAACGGCGACCGGCGCCGAACGAGTGGAACGCGGCGACCGTCATCGCTCACATGGCCGACGCCGAGCTCGTTTACGCCGTGCGCATCCGGTCGGTGCTCACGCAGCCCGGCGGACTGTTGCCCGCCTTCGACGAAGGGAAATGGGCGGACCGCTTCGGGCCTCTCGACGACGAGCTCGCTGGCGCGCTCGCCCGTTTCCGCGTCCTTCGCCAGAGCACCATTGCCGTCGTCGAGTCGCTGGCCGACGAGGAGTGGGAGCGGTCAGGCCTTCACGAGCAGTACGGCGAACTCACGGTCCGCCAGCTCGTCAACCGCCTCGTCGCTCACGACGCCACCCACCTCGACCAAATCCGCGCCGCCCTCGGCGCCTAATTCGCAACATCCGCACCGTTCCGCGCGGATTTGTCCGTCGTATCGACGGAAATATCCGCGCGGAACGGACCGGCGGAACGGCCTAGGAGAGGCGTTCGACGATCATGGCCATGCCTTGGCCGCCGCCCACGCACATCGTCTCGAGACCCCACGTCTTGTCGAGGGTCTGCAGGTCGTTGATGAGGGTGGTCATGATGCGGGCGCCGGTCTGGCCGAAGGGGTGACCGAGAGCGATGGCGCCGCCGTGCGGGTTGAGCTGGTCCTGGATCGAGATGCCGGTTTCCTTGCACACCGGGATGACCTGCGCAGCGAAGGCCTCGTTCAACTCGACGATGTCGATGTCCTTGATCGTCATGCCCGCCTGCGCCAGGACCTTCTTGACGGCCTCGATGGGGCCGACGCCCATGATCTCGGGGGCCAGGCCCGACACGGCCGAGGCCTTGATGCGGGCCAGCGGCGTGAGACCGAGCGACCGGGCCTTGTCCTCGTTCATGACGAGGACGGCGGCGGCACCGTCGTTGAGCGGGCAGGCGTTGCCGGCGGTAACCCGTCCGTCCTCCTTGAACGCGGGCTTGAGTTGTGAGAGGCCCTCGACGGTGGTGCCCGGCCGCGGCCCGTCGTCCTTGTCGACGATCGTGCCGTCCGCCAGTTCCACCGGGACGATCTCCCTGTCGTAGAAGCCGCTCTTCTGGGCCTCGACGGCGCGGTTCTGCGACAGCGCGGCGAACTCGTCCATCTGTTCGCGGCTGACGCCGTACTTGTCGGCGACGTTCTCGGCCGTCATTCCCATCGCGATGTACATCTCGTTCAGGAAGTCGGGACGGGTCTTGTCCATGAACCGAGGGTTGAGATCGGCCACGTCGAACCCCTTACCCGACGTGCGGCTCACGCTCTCGGCGCCGCCGGCAACGTAGGTCTCGCCCTCGCCCGCCTTGATGGCATGGAACGCGACGCGAATGCTCTGAAGTGAGCTTGCGCAGAACCGGTTCACCGACGTGCCAGGGACGGTGTCGGGCAGGCCACCGAGCATGCCCATGTTGCGGGCCATGTTGAAGCCCTGCTCACCGACGTGGTTGGCCGCGCCCATGATCACGTCGTCGACCGACGACGGGTCGACGGCCGGGACCTTCTCGAGCAGTCGCCGGATCATGAGCCCGGCCAGATCGTCGATCCGATAGTCCTTGAGAGACCCCTTGAACGCGCGGCCGATGGGGGAGCGGGCGGTGGCAACGATGACGGCTTCGGGCATGCCGCGGAGCGTACCGCTACGCCGGAGCGTCGACGGCAGGCGCCTTCGGCTTGGGCGGCGGTACGACCGCGGGCTCGGGGACCGCGGTTTCCGGCCACCGTTTGCGGCTGACGCGGGACAACTTGCGAAGGAGTTCGATGGCCCCCGGATCGTCGTCGCCCGGACGGCCGATGATCGAACCGTCCTCGAGCATCTTCACGATGATCTCCCGACCGAGGTCGGTGCGGACGATCGTGAGCGTCCAGTCGTTGTACTTCCCGATGCCGCCGGTCGAGATGTCGGCGTGCTCCGCGGCGAAGTCGGGGCACGTTTTGCACCCTTCACGGGTCCAGGCGTGGCATTCCTTCAGTGGCACCTCGTGGTAGTCGCCGTTCTTCATCCAGATCTGGAACACGCCCTTGATGTTCATCTTGACCATGTCCTGTTTCTTGAGTCCGTACTTCGCCTCGAACAGCTCTTCGAAGATGGCGTCGTCGAACGTCTTCGAGCACAGGAGGCCGATGTTGAGGACGAAGCGGCGCGCCGGCTTGCCGGCCTTGCGCACCGACATCACCGGCGGCACCGAGCTTTGGCAACTCATGCCGACGAGGGCGATCTTCTCGGCGCCGCTGTTGACCGCCTCGGCATAGGCCATCGTGTTGGCCGAGTACGTGTAGCGGCTGCCGGCGCCCCGCAGCACCTCGTCCTTGGTTCGGGCGACCCCGGGGATCGCCTTCCACGACGACCCGTCGCCCTCGAGATAGCTCACCAGCGCGGCGTCGATCATTCCCTTCTCGAGGGCCCAGATCAGGATGGCCGACACCAGCCCGCCGTCCTGGCCTGTCTTGTGCACGAAGTCGTCCGAGGCCCGGGCCAGGATGATGTCCTTCGAGATCCCATCGACCTCGGCCATGGTGCGGGTGCGGCCGAACATCGCGGCGTCGATCTCGGTTTCCCAGGTGCGGAACCGGGGGCAGGCGCGCGTGCAACTCGTGCAGCCCCGCTGACCGTGGATGCAGTCGTCGGGACCCAGCTCTTCTTCGAGGTGGAATGGCTTGTAGATGCCCTCGCTGTCGTTGTAGCCGAGCACGTCGTGTGGGCAGGCGACGACGCATCCCGCGCACCCGGTACACAAACCGGTGGTGACGACCTCGGCGTACAGCTCCTTCCACTGCGCGGTCCACCGCTCCGTTTTGTCCGGGGCGACCTCGGTGACTGCCATCTCCGCTTTCTACTCCAGCGCCTGGCGCAAGTCGGCAATGAGGTCGTCGATGTGCTCGACGCCGACCGACAGGCGCAACAGGGCGGGATCGACAGCCAGCGACGACCCCTCGGCGCTGGCGTGGGTCATGCGGGCCGGATGTTCGATCAGGGACTCCACGGCGCCAAGCGATTCGGCCAACGTGAACAGCGTCGTTCGGCCGGCGACGCGCAACGCGGCGGCTTCGCCGTCCTTGAGCGTGAACGACACCATCCCGCCCGAGCCCGGGTACAGCACGCGTTCGACGTCCCGGTGCTTGGCGAGGAAGGCGGCGACGGCGGCGGCGTTTTCCTGGTGGCGATCCATCCGCAGGGCCAGCGTCTTCAGGCCGCGCAGAACGAGGTAACAGTCGAACGGTGAGGGCACCGCGCCGGTGGCGTTCTGGAGGAACGCCAGCTGCTCGGCCACCGCATCGTTGTCCGTGATCACGACGCCACCGACGACGTCGGAGTGGCCGCCGAGGTACTTGGTGCTGGAGTGGACGACGACGTCGGCACCGAGTTCGAGCGGTCGTTGCAAGTAGGGCGTGGCGAAGGTGTTGTCGACGACGACGAGGGCATCCTGCGCGTGCGCGTGCTCGGCCACCTTGGCGATGTCGACCACCGAAAGGCCCGGGTTCGTGGGCGACTCGATCCACACCATGTCGGTCTCGTCGGGCAACTGGCGTAGCGAGGACAGGTCCATGGCAACGACGACCAACGCGGTGTGCACGCGCGTGAACAGCCGATAGGTACCGCCGTAGGCGTCGGTCGGGATCACGATGTGGCCGTTGGCGGGAAGCGTGCGGATGAGGGCGTCCTCGGCCGCCATCCCGCTGGCGAAGGCGAACGCGTGGGTACCGCCTTCGAGGTCGGCCATCGTCGACTCGAGGACCGCCCGGGTCGGGTTGCCGGTGCGGGCGTACTCGAAGCCCTTGTGCTGTCCCACCGCGTCCTGCGCGAACGTGGTGGCCAGATGGATGGGCGGCACCACCGCGCCGGTTGCCGGGTCAGGGTCCTGGCCGGCGTGGATGAGCCGGGTCTCGAACTCGAACGGCGCCATCAGTTCACGAGAAATTCGAGAACGTCGGAGCGGGTCAGGATGCCGACCGGGTGGCCGGCGTCGATCACGAGAACCGCCGGTGCTCCCTCGAGCCGTTCGACGGCCACTTCGAGCGGTTCACCGCTACCAACGGTCGGTAGGGGCGGATCCATGAACTCGCCGACCGGCCGTTCGAGGAGGGCGGGGTCGTCGAACGCCTTCTCCATGAGGCCGCGGTCGTGTACCGACCCCATGATCTCGGCCGCTACCAACGGGGGCTCGGCGTTGACGACGGGCATCTGGCTCACCTCGTACTCGCGAAGGATCTGGATGGCCGAGCGCATCGTCTCGTCGGGGTGCACGTGCACGAGCGGCGGCAGGTCGCGCCGCTTGCGATTCATGATCTCGCCGACGGTGCTATCTGCGTCCTCCGGCGCGCCTCCGGCACGACGTGCGCGCAGGAACCCGAAGTCGGCCATCCAACTGTCGTTGTAGAGCTTCGACAAGTAGCCGCGACCGGAGTCGGGGATGAGGACGACGACGACGTGCTCGGGACCCAGCTCCTTGCCGACCTCGAGCGCGGCCCACACCGCGGTCCCGGCTGACCCGCCCACGAGTATTCCCTCCTCGCGCGTCACCCGACGGGCGGTGAGGAACGAGTCGCGGTCGCTCACCATCACGACGCGGTCGAGGACCGATGGGTCGTACGTCGCGGGCCAGAAGTCCTCGCCGATGCCTTCGACAAGGTACGGGCGGCCGCTGCCTCCTGAGTACACCGAGCCCTCCGGGTCGGCACCGATGATCTGCACTTCGGGGTTGACCGCCTTGAGATAGCGGCCGACGCCGGTGATCGTGCCGCCGGTGCCGATGCCGGCGACGAAGTGCGTCACCCGTCCGGCGGTCTGGCGCCAGATCTCCGGCCCCGTGGTGCGCACGTGCGATTCGGGGTTCGCCTGGTTGTGGTACTGGTTCGGCTGGTAGGCACCCGGGATCTCCGAGGCCAAACGGTTGGCGACCGAGTAGTAGGACTCCGGATGGTCCGGCGCCACCGCCGTCGGGCACACCAGCACCTCGGCGCCGTAGGCCCGCAGGAGCGCGATCTTCTCGGCGCTCATCTTGTCGGGCATGACG
>JACDEA010000200.1 GCA_013816725.1 Actinomycetota bacterium | reverse complement strand
GAGGTGGCCGCTCGCTGCGCCACCGCCGTGCGCGACGCCGTCGGCATCGAGGCCACGATCGAAGTCGTCCCGCGCGACACCTTCCCGCGTTCGGGCTACAAGGCGACCCGCCTCGTCGATAGCTGATGGGACGGTTGAGCACCGCGCCCGCCGCATAGTGTCGGGTGGGTGACTCGCGTAAGCCTTCACCTCCGCGGCCGTGTTCTGCCCGCTGGCGACGTTCGCGACGTGTACGTCGCGGACGGCCACATCACCTTCGACGAGCCCGGTGGGGGCGCCGACACGATTTTCAACGGCGGTTGGATCACGCCGGGACTGGTCGACGCTCACGCCCACCTCCCAATGGCGAGCCCGGCGGGGGAGGACGCGACGGAGGAGGAACGCGTGCGGGCGAGCTTGGGCGCGCACCTCGACGCCGGCGTTCTCGTCGTGCGCGAGCCGGGAGCGCCGAGTCACGCGTCGGCACATGTTCACGATGACCGGCTGCCCCACGTCCGCAGCGCGGGCCGGTTCATCGCGCCCGTTGGGCGGTACTTCGCCGGCCTGGCTCGCGAGATCGATCCGTCGGACCTGGCGCGCGCCGTGACCGAGGAGGCGGCGGTCGGGGGAGGATGGGTCAAGATCATCGGGGACTTCTTCGAGGAGGGCGGACCGACGGAGCCAAACTGGACCGGCGCGCAGTTCGCCATCGCCGCCGATGCCGCTCACGCCGCCGGCGCGCGCATTGCCGTGCACGCGACATGCACGGAGGCGATCGGCTTCGCGGTCGACGCCGGCTTTGACACCATCGAACACGGTCATGGGATGACGACCGAGCTCGTGCAGGCCATGGCCGACGCCGGCACCGCGTACACGCCGACGATGTCGATCGGGCGACCGCTCAGAAAGTTCTTCGCCACGATGCCACCCGCCGCCGTCGCCCGGAACAACGCACTGCTCGACGCGCAGCCGTCGATGGTCGCGGCGGCGGCACGCGCCGGGGTCACGCTCTTGGCCGGCACCGACGCTGGGATGGTTCCCCATGGCGTGGTGGCCGGCGAGGTCGACCTGATGCTGACGGCGGGCGTGGCGCCTGAAGTGGCGCTCGGCGCCGCCTCGTGGGCCGCCCGCGAGTACCTCGGCTACCAGGGGGTCGAGGAAGGCGCGCCGGCCGACATCGTCGTGTTCGCCGACGACCCGCGCCGAGAGCTACGCCCGCCCGCGCTGGTGATGCTCGGCGGCCGGGTCACCAAGACTGCGCGCTGAGGAAGTCCCCCGGGCGCCGACGGTGCGCTACGCCGCCGGGAGCCCGTCGGCCGGGGCGCCGTCGGGTCTAAGGAATCGCCATCGACCCGGCTCGCCGACCAGCCGGAATCCGCCAACCGTCTTCAGTCGGTGGTGGAAGTGGCACAGGTGCGCCAGGCGGCGAAGTGTCGTGCGGCGCGTCTTGGACCACTCCTCGACGTGATCGATCTCCAGGTTCGTGGTTGCTGCGCAGTCGGCCACGACACAGGTCAAGCCGTCGCGAACCACCAGCGCCGTGCGCTGGTGAGCGGTGGGCTTGCGGCCGATGTGGGCGACGTTGAAGACATCGACGCCGTCGGTCACCACCGCCGAGAGGAACGCGTCGTCCATCATCTCCTTGACCGTCGACACCGCAACGGGGCCGACGCCCAGGATCTCCACGCACTCGTCGTCGCGGGCACGTCCGCGTGCGAGTGCATCGCGGTCGATCAACACGTGCACGTTCGTGCGGCGACCGGCCGTGCGGCCGTCGGCCATACCGTTGCCCGTCGCCGCCGCTTCAGCCATGGCGACGAGGGCGTCGGCGCCGTAGGCCGCGTACGGCTCGCGGCGGCCCTCCTTGCGGCCTTCTTCGAAAGCGGCGGACTCGAACGGCGCCAGGCAGGCGAGGAACTGCGCGCCAACTTCGGGCGCGAGGCCGCCGCTGAGCCGGAACATGCCGTCGTCGTCGGTCCATGTCTTCAGGAAACGACGGCGGTGCAGCCGCTGGCGGCGCGCCTCTTCATTGAGAGCGCGCGCCTCGATCTCGCGGCAGCGGTCGGCGAGCTGCTTGGCATTCCGGAGCTTGGCCAGCTCGAGCAGCTCCTTCTGCTTGTTCGGTGCGTTGATGGTTGCCGACGCGATGTCGTTCGCCTGCGTGCGGCTCAGCTCACCGTTGCGGAACGCCTCGTCGATGTCGCCGAGTTCGGCCATCCGTTGGGCGGTTTCGAGTGACTTGGCCGCCGCGCCGACCGTGTCGCCCGTCTCCTTGGCGAGCCAGTCGGCGGCGCTGCGCTCGCCCTCGTCCCGCCACGTGCCGCACTGGGCGACGCGGCGTGCTGCCAGGGACTTGGCCGCAGCACACAATCGCTCGCCCTTGCCGAAGACTTTCACCAGCAGGACAGCGTCGTCGGCGGCCAGCGTTTCGGGATCGAGTGTGGCAACGATCGGCTCGAGCAGTCCGATCGCCTCTTCGATGTCTCGCAGCACACCCATACGCATCTCCCGACAGAACTTCGACGTGGAAGCGGCGGTCGGGTTGGCTACCGAGGGAGCTTCGAGATGCCCAGTATACCTCGGCGGTGTAGCAAGTTACAACGATGTAGTTCGCGCCCGTTGTCCCACCAATTGGCCAAGCTCCAACGCCAGAGAGACCACGCTTCGCTCGCCGCTAAGGTGCGCTCGGAAAACTGACGAATCGTCACATACTCGGAGGCAACAGGAATGGGCTCGCTGGACGGCAAGGTCGCCATCGTCACCGGTGCGGGGCGGGGGCTGGGACGAGCGCACGCGCTGCTGCTCGCGCAAGAGGGCGCCAAGGTCATCGTCAACGACCTGGGCGGCGAGTGGGACGGCACCGGCACCGACGACCGCCCCGCGCAGCAGGTCGTCGACGAGATCAAGGCGGCGGGCGGCGAAGCGGCGGCCAACTACGACAGCTGCTCGGACTGGAAGGGCGCCGAGGGGTTGGTGCAGCAGGCCATCGACACATTCGGCGACCTCAACATCCTCATCAACAACGCCGGCATCCTGCGCGACAAGATGAGCTTCAACATGGATGAGGCCGATTGGGACGGCGTCATCAACGTCCACCTGAAGGGCCACTTCGCGCCGAGCCATTTCGCGGCCAAGTACTGGCGCGACAAGGCCAAGGCCGGCGACCAGCCCTACGCCCGCATCGTCAACACCGCCAGCGAGGCCGGGCTCTACGGCAACGCCGGTCAGGCGAACTACGGGGCGGCCAAGGCCGGCATCGCCGCTCTCACGATCGTGCTGGGGCGCGAACTCCAGCGTTACGGCGTCACCGTCAACGCCATCTCGCCGCGGGCTCGCACCCGCATGACCGAAACGACGTTCGGCGACGCGTTCACCCAGAAGGGCGACTTCGACATGTTCGCCCCCGACAACGTGTCGCCCCTCGTGGTGTGGCTCTGCACCGAGGACGCGGCCGACGTGAGCGGCCAGAACTTCGTCGTGTTCGGCGGCCGCATCTACACGATGGGCGGCTGGCACGTGGTCGACCAGATCGACAAGGGCGCGGCGTGGACGGTCGAGGAACTGAGCGCGCAGAAGGGCACGCTCTTCAAGACCAAAGGCAGCGGCGTGCCGCCGTTCGACCTCGGCTAGGTCGCCGCACGTGGCCGCCGAAAAGCCCATGAAGTTCGGACTCCTCTACGAGATGGAGATGCCTGCCGAACTGGGCGCGTCGGAGTACGACGTGTTCTGGCAGGCGGTCGAGCAGGTGAAGCTGGCCGAGCAGGTGGGCTTCGACTACGTGTGGGCGGTCGAGCACCACTTCCTCGAGGGGTTCTCGCACTCGAGCGCGCCCGAGATCTTCCTGTCGACGGTCGCGCAGCACACGAGCACGATCCTGATCGGCCACGGCGTGTGCCTCCTGCCGATCCCGTTCAACCATCCCGCTCGCATCGCCGAGCGCACCGCGACGCTGGACATCTTCACCAACGGAAGGCTGCAAGTCGGCACCGGCCGCTCGATCACGATGGAGGAGCTGGGCGGGTTCGACATCGATCCCGACGACTCCAAGCCCATGTGGGACGAAGCCGTGCGGGAGATCCCGAAGATGTGGACCCAGCACGAGTACGAGGGCCACGAGGGCAAGTACTTCAAGATGCCGCCTCGGGTGGTCGTGCCCAAGCCCTTGCAGAAGCCGCACCCGCCCATGTGGATGGCGTGTACGTCGCCGCCGTCGTTCGAGACCGCCGGCAAGTACGGCCTCGGCGTGCTGTGCTTCACCATCGGCGAACCCGGCGAGCTACAAGCGCTGATCGCGTCGTACCGCGAAGCGGTGAAGAACCCTGAGCCCGTCGGCGCGTTCGTCAACGAGCAGGTCGCCGGGTTCACCGTGCTGCACTGCGGCGCCGACGACGGCGAAGCTCGGCAACGGGGCGGTGAAGCGGCCATCTGGTACTTCGCCAAACTGTTCGAGTACTTCGGCGAGATCGCCGCTTACGAGGGTTACCGCGACTACCGCAAACGGGCCGAGGACGCCAAGGCGTTCTACGAGGAGAAGGTCAAGGAGAAGCTGATCAAGAACCTCGTCGACCGCGCCGTCATCTGCGCCGGCGATCCCGACAGCTGCACAGAGATCGTCAAGCAGTACCAGGCCCAGGGCATCGATCAGTTCCTCGGGATAGTGCAGGTCGGCGCCATCCCGCACGAGGACTGCATGGAGTCCATCCGCATGTTCGGCGAAGAGGTCATCCCCCGCTTCAAGTGAGTGTGTAGCCTCCGCGCGCAGCCCGCCCTCTACTTGATGCAGACGGGGTTCAGGGGGCTGCCGACGGCGTTGACGACCGGTAGAGGGGGCGCGACGAAGAACATCTCGTAGACGCCGTCGGCGGCGCAGTCGGTGGCCAGCGCGTCGAGGTCGAACAGCTCGCCGATGAGCAGACCCAGGTCGCGCAGCGCGCCGACGTGGAACGGGAGGGGCCCTTCGGCCGGCAGCACTTCGCAGGCCAGGTTGTCGCAGGCGACCATGGCGACGTCGCGTTCGTGGAGCCAGGGCAGGGCGCGGTAGGTGAGGCCGGGCGCGCCGCCGGCCTCCTCGTTGCCCTCCAGCAGCCAGCCGAGGTGGCCGGTGCGGATGAGGACGATGTCGCCGGCCCCGACCGCGACGCCCTGCGCGTCGGCCGCCGCCTGCAACGCGTCGGCCTCGATCGCGTGCCCGCCCGGCAGCCGTCCCTCACGGGCGAGGTCGAAC
>JACDEA010000199.1 GCA_013816725.1 Actinomycetota bacterium | reverse complement strand
GGGCCACACGCTCGCGGGGAGCACTCGCTCGATGAGCGCCGAGCCGTCCAAGGGCGGCAGCGGGATCAGGTTGAACGCGGCAAGGATGACATTGGCGAAGCCGAAGTCGACGATCAGGACGTGCACGAGCGGAGCCTGATTGGGTGCGGCGATGGCGAGGTACAGAGCGCTCGACGACAGCGTGAGGCGGATGGCCAGCGCGCTCAGTAACGCGATCACGATGTTTGTCGCCGGTCCGGCCAGCGAGACGAGCAGTCCGTGGTTGCGGGGGTCGCGCATGCGCCGCGGGTTCACCGGGACGGGCTTGGCGTAGCCGATGAAGCCGCCGCTCGACAGCAGAAGGATGGCCGGCAGGATGATGGTGCCGAACGGGTCGATATGGGGAATCGGGTTGAGCGTGAGGCGACCGGCCTCCTTGGCCGTCGGGTCGCCGAACAGGTTGGCCACCGCTCCGTGCGACACCTCGTGCAGAATGATCGACGGGATCAGCACGGCCAGGTACACCAGCACGTGTTCGCTGATCGACCCCCTGGCGAACGCGAGGATGCCGACCCCTATCAAGAGGACGACGACGATGACCGACTGACGGTCTCTCAGCGTTTGGAGGCGCAGTCGATGCAAAAACGAGCGGCGGGCTTGGCCTCGAGCCGAGCCGCCGGGATCGGTTGCTGGCAGCTCTCGCAGACGCCGTACTTGCCTGAATCGAACTTGGCCAGCGCGTCCTCGACCTCGTCGAGGGTCTCCTTCAGCGACGAGGCCAGCGCCTCGGCTTCACCGCGCTCGGCGGTGACCTGGCTGGAATCGGCGAAGTTGGAGTCGTAGTCCGGGAGCCCGTGCTCGCCGAAACCGAGCTCGGCCAACTGGGCGCGCAATTCGTCCCGTTCGCGCTCCAATTGGGCGCGCAGGTCGGCCGGAGCCAAGTCGGTCATGGCGAACCAGCGTAGTCCTCCGACGGTTCAGCACACTCCTAGCCCAAGGCTCGGGGGTGGGCGTGCTCATAGGCCTGGCGCAATCGTTCGGCTGACACGCGTGTGTACACCTGCGTCGTGGCGATCGACGCGTGGCCCAGCAGCTCTTGCACGACGCGTATGTCGGCGCCGTGATCGAGCATGTGGGTGGCGCACGAATGACGCAGGACATGGGGCCACAGCCGGTCGTGGAGGCCGACCTTGTCGCCGTACTTGCGCAGGATCAGCCACGCGCCCTGGCGGGTGAGCCGGCGCCCGCGCTGGTTGAGGAAGACCGCCTCGGCGTCATCACGGGTGGCCCACCGGTCCGGCGCCAGGCTCCCGCGGCCGGCGGGCGCCAGCCAATCGGTCAGCGCCTGCCGGGCGAAGCGGCCTACCGGGACCACACGCTCCTTGCTGCCCTTGCCGAACGCTCGCAGCACGCCCTCTTCGAGTTGGGCGAGATCCGGTATGGAGAGGCGGACGAGTTCGGAGATGCGCATCCCCGTGCCGTAGAGAAGTTCGAGGATCGCCCGGTCGCGACGGGCCACGCTGTCTTCGCCGACGACCGACCCCAACAATCGCTCGATCTCGGGCTCGGAGAGCGCCTTGGGGAGGCTCTGCGCGCCTTTGGCCACCTTCACCTGCTCGGTGGGGTCGGCGAAGAAGCCGAACTCGTCGACCGCGAACCGGTGCAGCCCGCGCACTGCGGCCATGGCCCGGCCCACGCTGCTCGCCTTGCGCCCGACGGCGCGTAGGTGGGCGATGTACTGCTCGATGATCGGCTCGGTGACGTCTTTCAACGTGACGTTGTGCTCGTCGAGGAACGCCTCGTAGGCGCTGACGTCGCGCCGGTAGGCGGCAACGGTGTTGGCGGCGCGTCGCACCGCCACCCACGCCAGGAACTCCTCGGCCTCGAGCGACAGCGTCCTTCGTCCTGCGCCACAGGATCGGCGTCCAACGCAGTGAGCGGGTCAACGCAGTCCACCCCCAGCGCCTCGGCCACCGCGGGGTTGGTGACACGGCCACCCACCGCGTTGACGCCGTGTCGCAACGCGTCGTCGCGCCGGGCCGCCTCGGCCACGCCGTGTTCGGCCACTTCGAGCACATAGGAGAGCGTGGCGTTGGTGAGTGCGTACGTCGAGGTGTACGGCACCGCGCCGGGCATGTTGCCGACCGCGTAATGGATCACGTCGTGCACCACGTAGATGGGGTCGTCGTGCGTCGTTTCCCGGGTGGTAGCCACGCACCCGCCCTGGTCGACGGCGACGTCGACGATGACCGCGCCGCGTTTCATGGCCGCGACCATCGCCTCGGTCACCACGGTCGGCGCCCGTCCGCCGGCGACGAGCACCGCGCCGATGACCAGGTCGGCCTCGGCCACGGCTCGTTCGACCGCGCCGCGGTTCGACGCCAGCGTCATGATCCTCCCGCGGTGGATCTGGTCGACCCAGCGGAGGCGGTCGAGGTTCTTGTCGAGCAGGAGGACCTCGGCTTCCATCCCCTGCGCGATCCACGCCGCGTTCCAGCCCACGTTGCCGGCGCCCAGCACGACGACCCGGGCCGGGCGGACGCCGGGCGCTCCACCCAGCAACACGCCGCGCCCACCGTTCTCGCGCTCGAGGTAGTGGGCGCCGATCTGGGTAGCCATGCGGCCGGCCACCTCGCTCATCGGCGCGAGCAGCGGCAGCGCACCGTCGGCCAGCTGCACGGTCTCATACGCCAGCGCGGTGACGCCGGCGTCCAGCAGAGCGCGGCCGACGTCGGGGTAGGCAGCCAGGTGGAGATACGTGAACAGCGTGAGCCCGGGTCGCAGCCGGGCCAGTTCGTCGGCTTGGGGCTCCTTGACCTTCACGACCATGTCGGCCGCCCACGCGTCGTCGGTCGATCCGAGGACAGCGCCGGCGGCGGCGTAGTCGTCGTCGCGTAACGCCGAGCCCTCGCCCGCGCCCCGCTCGACGATGACCTCCTGGTAATGGGCCACGAGTTCACGTACCCCGTCGGGGGTCATGGCTACCCGGGTCTCGCCCGTCTTGACCTCGCGGGGAACGCCGACCCTCACGACAGCGCCTGGCGGGCCAGCAACAACCCGACGATCGTTTTTGCGTCGGCGATGTCGCCCGATGCGATCAGGGTGGGCACGTCGTCGAGGGCGATGCGCTCGATCGACATGTGACGCTCCTCGGGTCCGTCGGCTTGCGCGTCGCAGGCCTCGAGGTCGAGGGCCATGAAGATCGTCATGTGCTCGTCGGAGAACCCCGGCGTCATGAACAGCTCGGCCAGCTGCTCGAGGCGACCGGCCCGCATGCCGATCTCCTCGACCAGCTCGCGGCGCGCCGTGGCGGCCGGCGGCTCTCCGACCACGTCCCGTTTACCGGCGGGAATCTCGAGCAGGTCGCGCTCGACGGAGGCGCGGTACTGGCGTACGACGACGACGTTGCCGTCGTCGACGACGGGCACGACGGACACCGCGCCGGGGTGGCGAACGGTCTCGCGGGCGAAGGTCTCACCGTCGGGCGACTCGAACGTCGCCTCGACAACGGAGATCACATGCCCCCGGAAGGCCTCCCGCTCAGAGAGTTTGCGGAACCGGGTCAAGGTCTATGAGTCGCGGCGACCGGCCCTCGGCCCGTTGCAAAGCGGCGGCAATAAGTGCCCGGAAGAGCGGGTGGGCCTTGTTCGGCCGGCTCTTCAACTCCGGATGAGCCTGAGTGCCCACCCAGAATGGATGATCAGGCAGCTCGATGAACTCGACCAAGCGATCGTCGGGCGAGGTTCCCGAACAGCGGAGACCGGCATCTTCGAGGCGCGACCGGTACCTCGGGTTGACCTCGTAACGGTGACGGTGGCGCTCATAGACCACTGCCTCGCCGTAGGCGGCGGAAACCTGTGACCCCGCGGCCAGCTTGGCCGGGTAGGCACCCAGGCGCATCGTGCCGCCCATGTCCACGACTTCGAGTTGATCGTCCATGAGGTCGATGACGGGATGCGGCGTGGCCGGGTCCATCTCGCCGGAGTTGGCCCCCTCGAGGCCGGCCCGCGACCGGGCGAACTCGATGACCATCGCTTGGAGGCCGAGGCACAACCCGAGGCACGGGATGCCGTTGTCGCGAGCGAAGCCGGCGGCGGCGATCTTGCCTTCGAAGCCCCGGTGGCCGAACCCGCCGGGGATGACGATGCCATCGAGCTCCTTGAGGTGGCCCTCGGCGAGGAGCCCGGTGACCTCCTCGGCCTGGATCCAGTCGATCTCGACCTTGGCCGCGTGAAAGAACGATCCGTGTTTCAGGGCCTCGACCACCGACAGGTACGCGTCGGTGAGGAGGTACTTGCCGACCAGTCCTATCCGGACCGTGCGGGTGGCGGCCTCGATGCGCTCGACGAGGGCCTCCCACTCGCTGATGTCGGCCGGGCGGTCGTCGAACCGCAGCACCTGACACACATAGTCGTCGAGGCCCTCTTCGTGCAGGACCACGGGCAGCTCGTAGAGGATCGGCGCGTCGACATTGCTGATGACTGCGTCGATGGGGACGTCGCACAGGTTGGAGATCTTGCGCTTGAGCGACGTGCTGATCGGGCGGTCGCTGCGGCAGACGATGACATCGGGCTGGATCCCGCGACTGCGCAGCTCGGTGACCGAGTGCTGGGTGGGCTTGGTTTTCTGCTCGCCCGACGGCGCCAGGAAAGGCACGAGGGTGACGTGTACGTAACAGACGCGGTCGCGCCCGACGTCGTTGCGAAACTGACGGACCGCCTCGAGGAACGGCAGGATCTCGATGTCGCCGACGGTGCCGCCGATCTCGGTGATGACGACGTCGATATCGTCGGTGGCCAGCCGGAGTATCCGTTCCTTGATCTCGTTGGTGATGTGCGGGATCACCTGAACGGTCTTGCCGAGGAAGTCACCGCGACGCTCCTTGGCGATGACGCCCGAGTAGATCGAACCCGTCGTCGCGTTCGAGTCGCGATGCAGCGCCTCGTCGATGAACCGCTCGTAGTGCCCGAGGTCGAGGTCGGTCTCGCCGCCGTCGTCGGTGACGAAGACCTCGCCGTGTTCGTCGGGGTTCATCGTCCCCGGGTCCACGTTGATGTAGGGGTCGAGCTTCTGCATCGTGACCCGCAAGCCACGTGCCTTCAACAATCGGCCCAACGAGGCTGCCGTGATCCCCTTACCCAGGGAACTCGACACCCCGCCGGTCACGAAGATGTGCTTCGCCACAGGTGAGTCCTCCTGGGAAGCCCACGCTACCCCGGTGGCGGGGGCGTGAGGGTGACGG
>JACDEA010000198.1 GCA_013816725.1 Actinomycetota bacterium | reverse complement strand
CCCAGAGGATGCTTAAGGAGGAGGTCGAGCCAGAGGACGTGGCCGAGGTGGTGAGCAAGTGGACCGGTGTGCCGGTCACGCGCCTGCTCGAGGGCGAGGTGGCCAAGCTGGTCCGCCTCGAGGACGTGCTCCACGAGCGGGTCGTCGGCCAGGACGAGGCCGTGAGCGCGGTGGCCAACGCCATCCGCCGCAGCCGGGCGGGGCTGTCCGACCCCCACCGCCCGATCGGCTCGTTCCTCTTCCTCGGCCCCACCGGCGTGGGCAAGACCGAGCTGGCTCGCACGCTGGCCGAATTCCTCTTCGACGACGAGCGGGCCATGGTCCGCATCGACATGGGCGAGTATCAGGAGAAGCACACCGTCGCGCGCCTCATCGGCGCGCCGCCCGGCTATGTGGGATACGACGAGGGGGGCCAGCTCACCGAAGCGGTGCGACGCCGCCCCTACACGCTCGTGCTGCTCGACGAGATCGAGAAGGCGCACAGCGACGTGTTCAACGTGCTGCTGCAGGTGCTCGACGACGGGCGGCTAACCGACGGCCAGGGCCGCACGGTCGACTTCACCAACGCTGTCCTGGTGATGACATCGAACCTGCCCGGTGACCCGAGGGACTTCTTCAAGCCCGAGTTCATCAACCGCATCGACGAGATCGTCCGCTTCCGTGCGCTCACCCGTGACGACATCGCGCAGATCGTCGACATCCAGCTCGACAGCCTGCGCACCCGGGTGGCCAACCGTGGTCTCCACCTCGAGGTCACCGACGACGCCCGTGCTTGGCTGGCCACGCGCGGTTACGACGCCGACTACGGCGCCCGGCCGCTGAAACGCCTGATCCAGAAGGAAATCGGCGACACGTTGGCGCTGGCCTTGCTCGAGGGCCGTTACCCCGACGGTGCCGCGGTCACCGTGGATGTCGCCGGCGATGCCATCGCACTCAAATAGCGTGCTGAAGTAGACGGGTGCACCGCGTCCTCGCCGCGATCGTCGGCCTTCTGCTCGTCGGCAACGCGGTCGCGGTGGCGACGGTCAACGACGACGAGCACCCGGCCCTTCGCAGCGCCGCGTCGGCCACGTCGACCACGTCGGTGCCGGCGTCGACCACGTCGGTTTCTCCGGCTGCCACCAGCACGACCGCGCCCGATCCGGTGGCCGCGGTCGTCAAGGAACTGCAGGCCTTCGTGGAGGCGCGCCGCAAGCTGAAGTTCACCCAGCCGCTCAAGTTCACCCTGCTGTCGAACGCCGCGTTCCGGGCACGATTGCTGCAGTTGGCCAAGGAGGACGACGCCGAGTTGGCCAAGACCGGGCGCGAGCTGGTCGCGCTGGGCCTACTGAAGCGGGGCGTCGACCTGCGCAAGGCACGAGACGAGTTGCTCGGCGCCGCGGTCATCGGCGTCTACGACCCCAAGGCCGCCGAACTGTTCGTGCGGGGGACGAAGATCACGCCGTTCGTCCGCACAACCCTCGTCCACGAGATCACTCACGCGCTCCAGGACCAGAACTTCAAGATCGAGCACCCCGAATACGCGAAGCGGGACGACGAGATCGACCTCACCTTCTCGGCGGTGGCCGAAGGCGACGCCGTTCGCATCGAGGAGGCCTATCGCAACACGTTGAGCACCGCCGAGCGCCGCCAGGCCTCGGCCGAGGAGTTCGCGCTGGCCGGGAGCATCAACCCCGCGGTGATTCCGCCGGTCCTATCGCAGCTGTTGGTGTTCCCGTATACGGACGGCAAGAGCCTCGTCGAGGCGCTGCTGAAGGCCGGCGGCAGCGAGCGGGTCGACGCCGCGTTCCGGGAGCCGCCCACCACCACCGAGCAGGTGATCCACCCCGAGCGGTTCCTGGCCGGCGAGCGGCCCAAGACCGTCGCCACGCCCAGGGCCGACGGCGACGTGATCGATCAGGGGGTCGTCGGCGAGTACCTCCTGAAACTGATGCTGTCGTCGGTGTCCCCGGGCGACGCCGCCCGGGCGGCCGACGGGTGGGGCGGCGACCGCTACGTGGCGTGGGACCGGGGCGACGTGACGTGCCTGCGAGTCGCCATCACCATGGACACCACCAAGGATCGCGACGAGTTGCGCGACGTCCTCGGGCGGTGGGCGGCCAAGCAGCGCGAGGCGGCGGTGACCGGTGCCGACCCGCTCGTCGTCACCGCCTGTGACTGAGGGGTTGGCGGGATGACCGTGCACTACGATTACCTCACGTGCCTGCCACTGTGGTCGTCGGTACGCAATGGGGCGACGAGGGCAAGGGCAAGCTCACCGACCTGATCGCCAAAGAGATGGCGATGGTGGTCCGCTACCAGGGTGGGCACAACGCCGGTCACACGATCGTCATCGACGGCGAGACCTTTGCGCTCCAGCTGATCCCGAGCGGCGTGTTCTACGACCACATCGTCCCGGTCATCGGCAACGGCGTCGTCGTCGATCCCAAGACCCTCCTCAACGAGATCGACATGCTCGAGGGCCGAGGCGTCGATTGCTCGCGCCTTCGGGTCAGCGGCAACGCCCATCTCGTGATGCCGTATCACCAGGAACTCGACCGGGTGACGGAGCGGTACCTCGGCAAGAACAAGTTGGGCACCACGTTGGGGGGGATCGGCCCGGCCTACGCCGACAAGGCGGCCCGCATCGGCCTGCGCGTGCAGGACCTGCTCGACGCCAAGATCTTCCGCGAGAAGCTCGACGTCGTCCTGCGCGAGAAGAACGCCATCTTGGCCAAGGTCTACAACCGCCTCCCGCTGTCCGCCGACGACATCGCCGGGCGCTACCTCGACGAGTACGCGCCCCGGATCGCGCCCCTGATCGCCGACTGCGTTGGGCTTGTTCACGACGCGCTCGACGCCGGCCAGCACGTGCTGCTCGAAGGCGCGCAGGCCACGTTCCTCGACCTCGACCACGGCACCTATCCCTTCGTGACGTCGTCGAACCCGGTCGCCGGTGGCGCGTGCGTGGGCGCCGGCCTCGGCCCGCGCGACATCGACCGGGTCATCGGGATCGCCAAGGGCTACATCACGCGGGTGGGCGCCGGGCCATTTCCCACCGAGTTGATCGGACCGGAGGCCGACGCGCTCATCGAGCGAGCCCGAGAGTTCGGCACGGTGACGGGTCGCCGCCGCCGCGTCGGATGGTTCGACGCGGTGATGATGCGCCAAGCCGTGCGCCTCAACTCCTTGTCGGAGATCGCGCTCACCAAGATCGACAAGCTCGATGCGTTCGACACCGTGAAGGTGTGCGTGGCCTACGAGCTGGACGGCAAGCGCTACGACCACCTGCCGTACCACCAGTCGGTGTTGCACAAGGTCACGCCGATCTATGAGGAACTTCCGGGCTGGCGGACCGATCTATCGACCGCGACCGAGCCGTCGGACATGCCGGCCGAGGCCAAGAACTTCGTCGCCCTCATCGCCGAGCAGGCCGGCGTACCGATCCGTTTGGTCGGGGTCGGTCCGTCGCGCGATCAGTTCGTCCACTTCGCCGCGGTGTAGCGGCCATCGGCGTGCGAACGTGGACGCCGATCAGCTCGAAGCCGTGGTTGGCCCCAGCGTCAGTCGGTGGGCTTGCGTCCGTCGACGCACAACGACCATCGACGGTCGGGGCTGTCGAGCTCGGGGTCGAAGTCCCTCGTTGCGACGTCGACGAAGCCCGCCTGCGCAACGCGCAGCAAGAGCGTCTCGGTGTCGTACGCGTAGCGGTGCTCGCCGTCCTGGCGAAAGAAGTAGTTGAGGCTGTCGATGGGCGTCTCGACCCACGGCGGCCGCTGGCCGGATGTTCGCTCGGAGTCGAACCACTCCCGATCGTTCGCGACGTAGCGCTCCAGGTGCCACTCGACGCCGGGCACGCTGAGGCTCAGCCGGCCGCCCGGCTCGAGGATCCGGTGGCACTCGCGCAGCATCGGCGCAGCCGGGCCGGGATGGTCGAGGTGCTCGAAGAAGTGCTCCGCGTAGATCAGCGCGGCTGACCCGGTGGCGAACGGCAGGGGCTTGCGCAGGTCCAGCTGGAAGTCGGCCTGCGGCACCATGTCGACGTTGACCCACCCGGGCTTTGGCTTCGGCCCGCAGCCGAGCTGGATCTTGAGGGAGCGCTCGCCGGCGAGGGCTCGTGCCCGCCTCCGCGCCATCTGGTGCAGCAGCGCGATGCGTAGCTCGTTGCGAAGGAGCCGCAGGGCGGTGCGGAGGCCGGAGGACGATGCCGGGCGAGGGCGTCGTCGAAGCCGGTCGACGATGACCGCCATGGCCGACGATCGTAGTGGACACGACAAACCGACCAGCGGGTGCGGATGGTCTGGCCCAACTCGGGCGAGAGCGCTAGGTCGGCATCCAGATCGCGGTGGACGCGGATGAAGTCATATGACGAGGGTTCGGTATCGCACCGATGCTCGCAGCATCACCGTGACGTCGTACAGGTCGGCCACCAGCCGCACGGGGACGACACCGATCCAGCTGATTGGCCGCTGCGGCTTGAGGGTGTCGCGGACCGTTTTGGTGACGTAGCGAATCGCCAGGGCCGCGAACGTCAGCCAGAGGATCAAGTGGGGACGGAGCAGCGCGGCGATGAGCACCGCCACGAGCGCGACGGCGGTGGGATGGGTGAAGACGCGCATGCCCAAGGACGCGCGCAGCGCCGGATAGCGCCGGCACAGCAGCACGAAGTCGCGGCGCCGGGACATGCGCCGGATGTACGCGGTCCAGCTCGATCGGCCCACGTCATGCCAGACGAGCGCGTCGGCCCGAAAGGCCGATCGGAAGCCCCCTTGCTTGGCCCGCCAGGCCAGATCGAGGTCCTCACCGAACGGCAGGCGAAAGGTCTCGTCGAACCCGTTCACGGCCTCGAGAACCTCGCGGCGGTACGCCATGTTGCACGTCTCGTAGTGACCCTGCTCACTGGTGACCTCGATCCAGTGGCTGAAGGCGCCGGCCCGGCCGGCCTGGGCGGGATCGGGCCGCGTTTGGCCCTGCACGAGGTCAGCGTCGCCCAGCCCGTCGGCCAGCGCGGCCAGCCAGCCGGGCTGCGGAATACAGTCGTCGTCGGTGAAGGCGATCTGCATCGCCGCCGCCGCGCGCCAGCCGACGTTCCGCGCCGTGGCCGGACCCTCGTTGACCGGCAAGCGCATCGGACGCACCGCCAGCGCCGCGCTTTCCGCCAGCCGCTCCAGCACGACCCAGGTGTCATCGGTCGACGCGTCGTCCACCACGATGAGTTCGGCGCCGCCGGCGATGTCTTGGGAAGCGAG
>JACDEA010000197.1 GCA_013816725.1 Actinomycetota bacterium | reverse complement strand
GCCTCGAAGCACTTATAGACACGCGGCTCGAGGTCTTCGAGCTCCTTGAGCGTGCGGCTGCGGATGTACCACTTGCCCGTGGTGTGGGCGGGCACGACATTGGGCGCGTCGCCGCCGTGCGTCACGATCCCGTGGATGCGGTCGGTCGAGCGGATGTGCTGGCGCAGGAGGCCGATCGCCGTCTGGGCCACCGTGATGGCGTCCGCCGCGTTGATGCCCAGCTCAGGAAACGCCGAAGCGTGGGCTTCTTTGCCGGTGTAGTGCACGTCGACGTGCGAGACGGCCAAACAGGGGAAGCGGTCCATCTCGTTGGGCGCCGGATGAACCATCATCGCCGCGTCCACGCCGTCGAACGCGCCCCGTTCGAGCATGTAGATCTTGCCGCCGCCGCCCTCTTCGGCCGGCGTGCCCATCACCTTCACGGTGACGCCGAGGTCGTCGGCCAACGGCGCCAACGCCAGGCCCGCTCCAGCTGCCGCGGCGGCGATCACGTTGTGGCCGCACGCGTGGCCGATGCCGGGCAGCGCGTCGTACTCGGCGCAGATCGCGATCGTCAGCGGACCGCTACCGGCGGTGGCGACGAACGCGGTCGGCAGATCGCACACACCCATGTCGACGGCGAAGCCGCCGCCTTCGAGGATTTCGGCGACCCACGCAGAGGACTTCTCCTCCTCGAAGCACAGCTCAGGGTTGGCGTGGATGCGGTGCGACAGATCGATGAGGGAGCGGGCCCCGTCGTCAACCGTCGATCGGATCGCGTCCTTCGCGTCGGGCGTCACTGAATGACCACCACGACGTCGCCGGCGCCGACGTTGTCGCCCGGTTTGACCTTCACCTCGGCCACCTTTCCGACCATCTCGGCGTTGATGTTGTTCTCCATCTTCATCGCCTCCAGGATGCACACCGGCTGGCCGACCTCGACCGAATCGCCCTCGGCGACGAGCACCTTCACGATCGTCCCCTGCATCGGGACGGTGACCCGGTTGCTGCCGGCCGCACCACCCTGGCCCCCGCCGGCCCCCGATGTCGGACGGGGGCGGGCCAACGCGGGACCGGCGCCACCGGCCACCGGGGCCTCGGCCGACTCCGGTACCCACACCTTGACCTGGTAGCGGCGACCGTCGACCTCGACATCGACCTCGCGGGCGACCTTGCCTTCGGGCGGCGGGCCGCCGTCCACCTTGCCGTCGGGGATCTCGAGCCGCTCCTCGACCCACTTCGTCGAGTGCACCGCGTTGATGAAGTCCTCGTGTTCGAGGATGGCGACGTCGGCGGGGATCGTGGTGGCGATGCCCCCGACCTCCGTCTCGGCCAGCGCCCGCAGCATGCGCCGGCGGGCGTGCTCGCGGTCGGGGCCCCACACGATGAGCTTGGCGACGAGGTTGTCGTAGAACTGGCTGACGGTGTCGCCGTCGTCGTAGCCGGCGTCGACCCGCACGCCGGGGCCGTCGGGCCGCTGGAACCGGGTGATGGTCCCCGGCGACGGGAGGAAGCGCCCCTTGGCCGGGTTCTCGGCGTTGATGCGGACCTCGATGGCGTGACCCCGCCGCTCTATGTCGGCCTGGGTGAACGGCAGCGGTTCGCCGCTGGCAATCCGCAACTGGAGCTCCACGAGGTCGAGCCTGGTGACCAGCTCGGTGACGGGGTGCTCGACTTGGAGGCGCGTGTTCATCTCCAGGAAGAAGAACTCGCCGTCCTGGAACAAGAACTCGACGGTGCCGGCGTTCACGTAGCCGCACGCGGCGGCCACCCGCACCGCGGCCTCGCCCATGGCCTGGCGGACGTCGTCGGGGAAGTTGGGTGCCGGGCTCTCTTCGATGAGCTTCTGGTGCCGGCGCTGGCACGAGCAGTCGCGCTCGCCCAGCCACACCGTGTTGCCCTGCGTGTCGGCCAGCACCTGCATCTCGATGTGGCGCGGCCACGTGAGGTAGCGCTCGACGTAGCACTCGGCCCGGCCGAAGCCCTTGAGCGCCTCGTTCTGGGCCGACTCGAGTGCGGCGGCGGCCTTGTCGGCCGACTCGACGACGCGCATGCCCCGCCCGCCGCCGCCGTACGCCGCCTTGATGGCGACGGGCCAGCCGTGCTCGTTTCCGAACGCGACGACCTCGGACCCGTCGTTGAGCACACGCGAGTCGCCGGGGACGCCGACCACGCCCGCCTTCTCGGCGGCCAGCCGCGAGCTGATCTTGTCGCCCATCACCTCGATCGCCTCGGGCGGCGGGCCGATGAAGGTGACGCCGCGGTTCGTGATGGCCCGTGCGAAATCGGTGTTTTCCGAGAAGAAGCCGTACCCGGGATGGACGGCGTCGGCGCCGCTGCGCTCGATGACCCCGAGGATGGCCTCGGTGTTCAGGTAGCTCTCCGACGCGGCCTGGCCGCCCAGCGAATAGGCCTCGTCGGCCAGGCGAACGTGCAGCGCGTCGCGATCGAGGTCGGAGTACACGGCGACGGTGGCGACGCCGAGTTCCCGGCATGTGCGGATCACCCGGACGGCGATCTCGCCCCGGTTGGCGATGAGAACTTTGCTGAGCATGGCGTCCCTATGGTTAGCGCATCGACTGGGACATCCGCCGCTTCCTGGAGCTCGACTCGACCAACCGCTGGTTGCTGGACGAAGCGCGGCGCGGCGCGCCCGAGGGCACCGTCGCGGTGGCCGACCACCAGACGGCCGGCCGTGGCCGGCTGAGCCGCACGTGGGAGGCACCGGCGGGGGCGTCGCTGCTGACGTCGATCTTGCTGCGACCCGACCTGGCCCCCGACCGGCGCCATCTGGTGACGGCGGCGGTCGCGCTGGCCGGGGCCATCGCCATCGCCGTAGCCGAGCCGCAACTGAAGTGGCCCAACGATCTGCTGATCGGTAGCCGCAAGGTGGCCGGCGTGCTGGCCGAGGTCGACGGCGACGCCGTCGTCGTCGGCATCGGGATCAACCTCAATTGGGACGGCGACCCTCCAGCCAACGGGATCGCCGTCAACCAGGTCGTCGGCCACGCCGTCGATCGCGACGCGGTGCTCGACGCGCTGCTGGCTGCGCTCGACGAGCGCTATGGCAACTGGGCCGACGTGGCGTCGGAGTACCGGAGCAGCTGCTCCACGTTGCACCGTGCGGTGCGGGTCGAGATGGCGGACGAAACGTTCACCGGCGTGGCCGCCGACGTGAGTGACGACGGCCATCTCCTGGTCGACGTCGGCAGCTGCCTGCGCACGGTCAGCGCAGCCGACGTCGTGCACTTGCGCTGATGGCGGCGTGATGCGGCGCTCGGCGCCGGTCGTCGCCGTCGCGCTGCTGCTCCTGCTGGCCGGTTTCCTCAACCTGGCCCGAGGCCTGGACCACCCCGGCCGTGAGTACCGACCGTGGGCCCTGCACCACGCCAGCTACTCCGACGTCATCGCCATGGGCGGCGACCGGTATCTCCACGGTGAGCACCCAACGCCCTACGTCGACGACCGCATCGAGTACCCGGTCGTGCTGGGCCTGCTGCTGTGGCTGCCGTCGTGGGCGCCCGGGGGCCAGTTCGGCCATCTCGCGCTGACCTCCCTACTGCTCGCCCTGTGCCTGGTGTGGACCGTGCGGGTGCTGCAACGCATACCGGGGGCCAACCCGTGGATGCTCGCCGTATCGCCGGCATTGGTTACGTACGGCTTGCTCAACTGGGACCTGGTCGGCATCGCGCTCCTCGTCGCCGGCATGGCCTCCATCGAGCGCGAACGCCACAGCGGCGTGCTTCTCGGCCTCGGCGTCGCCACCAAGCTGTTTCCGGCGGTGGCGTTCCCCGCGTTTCTCCGCGTCGTCCGCCGCCCGGTGGGGTGGTTGGTGGCTGCCATCGTCGCGGTCGTCGCCGTCAACCTGCCGTTCGTAGTCGTGGCCTTCGACAACTGGAAGTGGTTCTTCCGGTTCAGCTCGAAGCGGCCGCCGGACTTCGCGGTGTGGAACGCGCTGCACATCACGTCGGTGCCCGTCGTCAACGTGCTGTCGCTGGCCGCCCTTGCTGTTGCCGCGCTGGTCGCGCTGCGTTATGGACGCACGCCGACGTCGGCGCGCTTGTCGACGGCCTTCGTCATCGCGGTGTGGATGATCACCAACAAGGTCAGCAGCCCGCAGTACAGCTTGTGGGTGTTCGCGGCCGCCGCGTTGGTGGGCGCGCCGTGGTGGGTCTTCGGCGCGCTGGTCGCTGGCTCCATGCTCGACTTCGCCTGCGAACTGTGGCTCTACCCGCGCCACGCGTTGACCCTGACCCCGGCGGTGACCGTCATGGTCGCGCTCCGTACGGCGGCCACCGCGTGCCTCGCCTGGTGGTGCCTACGGCGGCTACGGGTCGCGGTCGCGGGCGATGAGGGCGCGGAGGGCGGCGATGGCGTCGGCGGTAACCGGGCCGGGGCGTCCCACGGGTTGGACCTCCCGGGTTGACGACGTGATGAACACCTCGCTGGCGCGGTCGAGCGCGTCGCCGGGGACGTCGCGTTCGGCCGCCCCGGTCAGCTCGACGACCAGCTCCCGCGTGATGCCGGCCAAGCAGCCCGACGACAGGGGCGGCGTCACCAGCTCGCCGTCGAGCACGAGGAACACGTTGCTCCCGGTGCCCTCGCACAGGTGGCCGGCGGTGTTGAGGAACAGCGCCTCGCCGGCGCCCCGCTCGTTGGCGTAGGCCAGGGCCACCACATTCTCGGCGTACGACGTCGTCTTCAGCCCGGCCACCGCGCTGTGCTCGTTGCGCCGCCACGGCACGACGACGTCGGTGGTCGTCGCCGGCCATGCCGGAAGCGATCCGACCGCGGCGATGGCCGTGGGCCTGGCGTCGCCCCTATCGGACCCGAGCGGCGCCACGCCGCCGGTGACGGTGAGGCGCAGCCGCGCGTCGCTCACGCCGTTGGCCGCGACCACCATCTCCATGGCTTCACGCAGGTCGACATCGGGCAACCGCAGCCCGAGCCCATCGGCCGAGCGGCGCAGTCGTTCGAGGTGCCGGCGAACCGCGAACGGCGTTCCGTCGTAAACGCGGAGGGTTTCGAAAACGCCGTCGCCGGTCAACAGACCGTGGTCGAACGGCGACACCGCGGCATCAGCGGCGTCGACCAGTGCGCCGTCGATCCACACCTGCGTCACCGCGACGCCACCTGAAGGAGACGGCGGGCTTTCAGTTCGGTCTCCTCCCACTCGCCGGCGGGCGTCGAGTCCCACGTGATCCCGCCGCCGGTCCCGAAGCGGATGCGCCCGCCCTCCAGCCAAAAGGTCCTGA
>JACDEA010000196.1 GCA_013816725.1 Actinomycetota bacterium | reverse complement strand
ACCTCACCGACAGCGACCAGTGCCGCCGTCTCGTGGAGGCGACGACCGATCACTTCGGTGGCGTCGACATCCTGGCCAACAGCGCGTTCCAACCGGGCGAGCTGAAACGGTTCGCCGATTCGGATCTTCGCCAGTGGCGCGACCTGTTCGAGGTCAATGTGTTCGGCACACTCGAGCTGACGCAGTGCGCAATCCCCGCGCTGCGGGCGAGGGGCGGTGGCGCCGTCGTGTTCGTCAACTCGATGGTGATCCGCAAGACCGGCGCCATCGCCGAAGGCGGTTACGCGGCCTCGAAGGGCGCGCTGTTCGCCGCCGCACGCGTGCTGGCCCACGAACTCGGTCGCGACAAGATCCGGGTCAACTCCGTCGTGCCCGGGTGGATGTGGGGACCGAACGTGCAGATGTACGTCGACTACATGGCGCAAAAGCGCGGCGTGGCCCCCGAGGAGATCAAGGCGGAGATCGCCAAACCGATGGCGCTCGGCGAGATCCCCACCTCCGAAGAGGTCTCCGAGGCCGTCGCCTTCCTCGCGTCGGATCGGGCCTCGGCCATTACCGGCCAGACGCTCGACGTCAACGGCGGCGAGTACTTCAACTAGGAGTGTGCTGATTCACGGCGCAAGGAGGGATCGCCACACCGGCAAGCGTTCGTGCACCGTGGCCGGGCTGAGCGCGAGCGTCTCCACCGGCACCTGATCGGCGATGGCCCGGCGGATCCAGTAGTCGTGGCCGGCGCCCTGGAACGCCGCGGCACGAAGTTCGACCAACTCCACGGGCGCGCCGCCGAGAAAGCCCCACAACGTGAAGGCGTGCTCGAGGTCGTAGATCATCGGCGCCCGTCCGAACAACGCCGCCCGCTTCATGGCCACCGCAACGCAGCCCGCGGTGGCGTCCTCGACGTGTTCGGCCGACGTCAGCTCGAGGCGATCCTCGAACCGGCGAGCGAGGCGCAGCGCAAACCCCTGATCGGGGCCGACGGTGCCGAGGCCGGGACCAGCGGGCATGAACGTACGGTCGGTCTCGGCCGGGCGGTCGGCCCGCCAGTGATCGGGCACCGGCAACCGCTCGGCGCCCCGGACGCGGTCGCCGGGCACGATGGGCACGAACTCGGGCTGGGCCATGCGATTCTCCTATGTCAAGCGGTGACGCTACGCGCTCGGACTGCGGCCGCCGGTCCTCAGCTGTGGAGGAGCCCGTAGACGATCGAGTCGGCCAGGGCTTGCCACGACGCTTCGATGATGTTCTCGGAAACGCCGATCGTCGACCACGACCGGTCGCCGTTCGTCGAGTCGAGCAGCACGCGGGTGACCGCCCCGGTGCCCTTCTGGGTGTCGAGGACGCGAACCTTGTAGTCGACGAGGTGCACGTGCTCGAGCGCTGGGTAGTGCGACCCGATCGCGGCGCGCAGCGCCCGGTCGAGCGCGTTCACCGGTCCGTTGCCCTCGGCCGTGCGCACCAAGCGCTCGCCACCGACATGGACCTTCATCGTGGCCTCGGTCGTGAACGCCCGGCCGTCGGACTCGTCGGTGATCACCCGGAACGACTCGACCCGGAAGAAGTCGTGCTCCCAACCGCCGGCCCGCCGCATGAGCAACTCGAGCGAACCGTCGGCCGCCTCGAAGTGGTAACCCTCGTGCTCCAATGTCTTGAGGGTGTCGATCACCTGGTTCAGGGTGGGGCCGTCCAGCTCGATACCGATCTCGTTGGCCTTGAGTTGCAGCGTCGACTTGCCGGCCAGTTCCGACACCACGAACCGGGTGCCGTTGCCCACCGCGTCGGGCTTCACGTGCTCGTAGGCGTCGGGTCGGCGCACGATCGCGCTGACGTGCAGCCCGGCCTTGTGGGCGAAAGCCGATGCGCCGACATAGGGCTGCTGCGGGTTGAGCGGCATGTTCACCAACTCGGCGATGTGGTGCGACACGGGAGTCAGGCGCTCCAGCCGTTCGGGCGGGATCGTGCGCACGCCCATTTTCAGCGTGAGGTTCGGGATGATCGACGTGAGGTTGCAGTTGCCGGTGCGCTCGCCGTAACCGTTGATCGTGCCTTGCACCTGGGTGGCGCCGCCTCGCACCCCGGCCAGTGCGTTGGCCACACCGCAGCCGGCGTCGTCGTGCAGGTGCACGCCCACGCGCACGTCGTCGCCGAGGTGGGCGACGACCTCGGTCACCGCTGACTCGACCTCGTGCGGCAACGCACCGCCGTTGGTGTCGCACAACACCAGCGTCGCGGCGCCGCGCTCGGCCGCCGCCTCCAGCACGCGCAGAGAGAACTCGGGGTTGCGCTTGTAGCCGTCGAAGAAGTGCTCGGCGTCGAACATCACGGCCCGCCCGCTGCGCGTGAGGAACTCGACCGAGTCGGCCACCATGGCCACGCCTTCGTCGAGAGTGGTTTCCAGCGCCTGCTCGACGTGGTAGTCCCAGCACTTACCCACGATGCAAACCGTGCTGGTGTCGGCCTCGACGAGATGGCGGAGGGTGTCGTCGGAATCGACCTTGCCGAGCTTGCGCCGGGTCGACCCGAACGCCACCAGCGTGCTGGTCTCGAGCTTCAACTCGGTCTTGGCCCGCTGGAAGAACTCGTCGTCCTTGGGGTTGGCGCCCGGCCAGCCGCCTTCGATGTAGTGCACGCCCAGCCAGTCGAGCTGCTCGGCGATCCGCAGCTTGTCGTCAACGGTGAGCGAGATGCCCTCGAGCTGCGCACCATCCCGCAGCGTCGTGTCGTATACCTCGACCTCGTCAGGCGTTGACATGTTCCAACCAGTCTTTGTATTGGTCGACTTCGCCGCGGACGGTGGCGAAGTACGTCTCCTGGATCTTGCGGGTGACGGGGCCGGGTCCGCCGGCGCCGACGTCGCGGTCGTCGATCGACCGGATCGGCACGACCTCGGCTGCCGTGCCGGTGACGAACGCCTCGTCGCACGTGTACAGGTCGCTGCGGAGGATATTGCCCACCTCGTAGTCGAAACCGAGGTCGCGCGCGATCGTGGCCACCGAGCTTTGCGTGATCCCTTCCAGCGCGCCGGCGCTTACCGGCGGGGTCACGATGCGCCCGTTGTTAACGATGAACAGGTTCTCCCCCGTGCACTCCGACACGTACCCCTGCGGCGACAGGAGGATGGCTTCGTCGTACCCGCCCTTGATGGCCTCGACCTTGGCCATCGACGAGTTGATGTACATGCCGGTGGCCTTGCACGCCGGCGGCATGGCGTTGGGATCGTGGCGCTGCCACGAACTGATCTTCATGCGCACGCCGTTCTTGATGCCGTCGTCACCGAGGTACGTGCCCCATGGCCACACGGCGATCGACACGTTCACCGGACAGGGCAGCGGGTTGAGCCCCATCTCGCCGTATCCCAGGAACACGATCGGCCGGATGTAACAGGAGTCGAGGCCGTTGACCCGCACCGTCTCCTTGGTCGCGTCCACGATCTGCTGCCGCGAATAGGGGATATCGATCATGAGGATCTTGGCGCTGTCGAACAACCGGTTGATGTGGTCGGTCAACCGGAAGATGGCGGGCCCCTGCGACGTGGCGTAGGCCCGTATCCCTTCGAATACCCCGCTGCCGTAATGAAGGGTGTGGGTGAGCACGTGGATGCGCGCTTCATCCCACGGCACCAACTCGCCGTCCATCCAGATCTTGTCGACCGCCTCGATCGGCATCTGTCACACCCTTTCTGAAATCTGCGTTCCGATTTCTGCGGTGGTCCCCGACAACGATCCGGGGTCACCGACAGCCTTGGTGATGCGGGCGGCCGCTTCGGGCTCGCCCAGGAACTCGAGCATCATCGCCGCCGACCGCACGGCCGACACCGGATTGGCCCGGCCCGAACCGGCGATGTCGTGGGCCGACCCGTGGACCGGCTCGAACAACGAAGGGCCTGTGCGCGACGGATTCAGGTTGGCCGACGCCGCGAACCCGACGCCGCCGGTGACCGCGCCGGCCAGGTCGGTGAGGATGTCGCCGAAGAGGTTGTCGGTGACGATCACGTCGTAGCGGGCGGCGTCCTCCACCAGGTAGATGCAGCTGGCGTCAACGTGGTTGTACGCGGTGGCGACGTCGGGGAATTCGGCGGCGACCGCGTCGAAGGTTCGTTGCCAGAGGTCGCCGGCGAACGTCAACACGTTGGTCTTGTGCACCAACGTGAGATGGCGACGTGGGCGCGACTGGGCCAGCTCGAACGCGAACCGCACGCAGCGCTCGACGCCGGAGCGCGTGTTGACCGACCCCTGCGTGGCCACCTCGCGGTCGGTGCCCTTGTAAAGGAAGCCACCCTCGCCGCCGTAGCTGCCCTCGGTGTTCTCGCGTACAACAACGAAGTCAACGCCGGCGCTGGTGAACGGCCGCAAGTTCACGTACAGATCAAGGGCGAATCGCAGCCGCAGGATGATCCCCCGCTCGATCGTGCCCGGCGGCACGGCGGCGCTACCGATGGGGGGCCCGAGGGGTCCCTTCAGGATGGCGTCGCACTCGCGCAGCGCAGCCAGGTCGTCGTCGTCGAGCACGTGGCCGTCGCGCACGAAGCGGTCGGCGCCCAAGTCGAAGTCACGCACGTCGACATCGGCGCCCGTGGCCCGCACCACGTCGAGCGCGGCGGCCACGATCTCGGGCCCGATGCCGTCGCCGGCAATTACGCCAACCTTGTGCGTCAACGAAAGACTCCTGCGTGCTCCGCTCCGGGGCCGCTCGGACCCCAGAAACAAAACGACCGCCCACCAGTGTGGACGGTCGGACGCGCACCCGCGTGAAGAGGGTGCGCCTAACGAATAATTACCTCGGCGGTGCGGTGCGACATGACGCTCCAGTGTCGCCTTGTCGGCACCAACACGTCAAGCCGGTAGCCTCGATCGGGCATGACCCAGAACAAGCTCACTCGCGCCACATACGACCGGCTCCAGGCCGAGCTGCTGCACCTCACCACCGAAGGGCGGGTCGACATCGCCCGCACGATCGAGCGGGCCCGGCACCTCGGCGACCTCTCCGAGAACGCCGACTATCACTCGGCCAAGGATCAGCAGGGCCACATGGAGGCCCGCATCCGCAAGCTCGAGGCCATGCTCAAGGACGTCGAGGTCGTCGACGAGGTCGGCACCAGCGAAGTCAGCACCGGCACCGTCGTGTCCCTCCGTTACGACGGCGACGACGACGTCGAGCGCTATCTCGTGGGGTCGATCGAGGAAGAGCAGAACGGCGTGTCGGTTGTCTCGCCCGACTCGCCGTTGGGCCAAGCCCTGCTGGGC
>JACDEA010000195.1:1894-5260 GCA_013816725.1 Actinomycetota bacterium | reverse complement strand
GCCCCCACCCGCGTACGCCCATCCCGGCGACGCCGGCGCCGATCTCGTCGCCCGCGAGGACGCCGTGCTCGAGCCCGGCGGCGGTCGCGCTCTCGTCCCCACCGGCGTCGCCATCGCGCTGCCCGACGGCTACGCCGGGTTCGTGCAGCCCCGGAGCGGGTTGGCGCTGCGCCACGGCGTCACGTGCCTCAACACACCGGGGCTGATCGACGCCGGCTACCGCGACGAGGTGAAGGTCCTGCTCGTCAACACCGATCCGCACCAGCCCTACAAGGTCACGCGCGGCGACCGCATCGCGCAGCTGGTGATCAAGGCCGTCGAGCGTGTCTCGTTCACCGACGTGGACACCCTGCCCGAGTCGAGCCGCGGCACCGGCGGCTTCGGCAGCACGGGGAGCTAGCGCAGGTGCCGGAGCTACCCGAGGTCGAAGCGCTCGCCGCGTTTCTGGCTGAGCAACTCACGGGCCGGGTCATCGAGCGCGTCGACATCGCCGCCATCTCGGCCTTGAAGACGTTCTCGCCGACCGTCGACGCGTTGAGGAATAAGACGATCACCGGCACCGGACGGCGAGGCAAGCACGTCCTCATCCACGTCGACCCTTTGTGGCTCGTCATCCACCTGGCGCGCGGCGGCTGGATCAAGTGGGTCGACGAATTCAGTCCGAAGCCGTCGCGCCCGGGCAAGGGACCGTTGGCCTTGCGGGTGCGGCTACAGGGCGGCGGCGGCATCGACGTCACCGAAGCCGGCACCGAGCACCGTCTCGCCGTGTGGGTGGCCAATGATCCCGACGACATCGAGAACGTCGCCACGCTCGGGCCCGATCCGCTCACCGACGCGTTCGACGAGGCAGCGCTGCGCGCCGCGTTGACCGACGCGGGCAACACGCAGGTGAAGGGAGCGCTCACCGATCAGCGCCGCATCGCCGGCGTCGGCAACGCCTACTCCGACGAAGCACTGCACATGGCCAAGCTGTCGCCGTTCAAGCAGTCGGCCAAACTCACCGACGAAGAAGTCGCCCGGTTGCACGCCGCGATCGTCACCGTCCTCACCGATGCGCTAGAGCGCTCCAAGGGCCTGCCGGCCAAGGGTCTGAAGAACGAGAAGAAGACCGGCTTGCGAGTGCACGGTCGGGCCGGGCAGCCGTGCCCGGTGTGCGAGGACACCATTCGCGAGGTGCACTTCGCCACCAAGTCGCTGCAGTACTGCGCCACGTGCCAGACCGGGGGAAAGCCGCTGGCCGACCGGAGGCTGTCCCGCCTCCTGAAGTGACCGCGTAGCCTGGCGCGTATGCAGCGCCTCACAGGCATGGACGCCACATTCCTCTACACCGAGACGACCGCCGCGCACATGCACGTGACGGGGGTGTCGATCTTCGACCCCTCCAGCGTGCCCGGCGGCTATCAGTTCTCCAAGGTGAGAGACCTGGTGGAGAACCGTCTCCAGCTCCTCCCGCCGTTCCGTCGCCGGCTGGCGGAGATTCCTTTCGGACTTCACCACCCGCTGTGGATCGAGGATCCCGACTTCGACCTCGACTTCCACATCCGCCGCGCCGCGTTGCCGGCCCCCGGTGGTGAGCGCGAGCTGGCCGAGTTCGCGGCCGAGGTCAACAGCCGGCCGCTCGACCGCACGCGGCCGCTCTGGGAGATGTACGTGATCGAGGGTCTCGAGAATGGGCTCATCGCCACGGTCACCAAGACGCACCACGCGGCCATCGACGGCGTGTCGGGGGCCGAGCTAACGGTCAACCTGCTCGACCTCGAGCCCGAGCCGATGGTCGTGCCGCCCGAGGATCCGCCCTGGCAGCCCGACAAGGTGCCGACCGACCTCGAGCTTGTGGGCTTCGCCCTGGCGTCGCTGGCCCGCCAGCCGGTCGCCGCGGTGAAAGCGGCGCGCCGCACCGCCGAGATGGCCATCACGCTGCGGCGTCGCAACCGAGAGCCTGGGATCACGCCGCCGCCGGCGCCGTTCAGCGCCCCGAAGACGTCGATCAACGTCAGCATCACGCCGCACCGCCGCGTCGCGTTCAGTGAGGTGAGCCTCGACGACGTGAAGATGGTGAAGAACGCGCTGGGCGGCACGGTGAACGATGTCGTGCTGGCTATCTGCTCGGGCGCGCTTCGCCGCTACTTCGAGGAGCGCAAGGAACTTCCCGACGAACCGCTGGTGGCGATGGTGCCCATCTCGGTCCGCACCGAGGATCAGAAGGGCGCCATGGGCAACCGGGTGTCGTCGATGTTCGTGAACCTGAACTCCGACATCGACGATCCGGTCAAGCGCCTTCTCGCCATCCAGGACGGCACCAAGGACGCCAAGGATCAGGAGAAGGCCGTCAGCGCCGAAGCGCTCACCGACTGGACCGAGTTCGCCGCGCCGGCGGTGGCGGCCCGGGCCTTCCGGCTTCTCTCGAACACCCGCATCCTCGACCGCGCCCGGCCGATCTTCAACGTCACGATCTCCAACGTGCCCGGGCCCAACTTCCCGCTGTATTCAGCCGGCGCCCGCATGGTCGCCATGTACCCGCTGGGCCCGATCCTCGACGGCGGCGCGCTCAACATGACGTGTATGAGCTACATGGGATCGATGTTCTTCGGCCTCAACGCCGACCGGGATGCGGTCCCCGAAGTCGACCGCATCGCCGCCTATCTCAACGACGCGCTGGCCGAGCTCGTCAAGGCCGCCACCGGCAACAAGCGCAAGAAAAAGCGCTGACCCTCCGGCGCCACTTGGCCGACATTGGTATCCAGCCGTCCGGGGGGCTCCTGCTATGTTTTTGCCCACGCGGACGTGGCTCAGTTGGTAGAGCACAACCTTGCCAAGGTTGGGGTCGCGGGTTCGAATCCCGTCGTCCGCTCCACAAGCACTTCCACGACCCTGCCCATTCGATCGGCAAGCGCGTGAGCCATGATGCATCCGCATGCGGAACGAAGACGTGGACTACCTGGCCGGTCTGCTGCCATTAGGGACGCCTCTTCAAGTCGGAACCGGCTGATGCAAGACGAACCGACATGCCGCCTCACGCCCGCCGCGCACGTCGATCGGCGGTTGTTCCTGTCGTGGCTGGCAGTCGGCGCGACGGCGCTGGTGACAGGTTGCAACAGCCGCCCTGCCGCCGCAGCTGTCAACGCGACAACGTCGACCACCTCGGTCGCGCCGCCGGCGACAAGGCTCCAGCCACGTACCGGCTCTCCCCAGGTCTTCGCGCATGGGCCCGTCGATCGCCCAGAGCTCGCTTTGACGATCGACGACGGGCGCTGCCTCACCTGTGTGTCGCGCTACGTCGAGTTTGCCAAACGGAGTGGCTTGAGCCTGACATTCGCCCCGAACGGCCGGTTCCGGGCGAACTGGGAGCCCAGCGCGCCTCACCTG
>JACDEA010000195.1:0-1884 GCA_013816725.1 Actinomycetota bacterium | reverse complement strand
CCAGGTTCAGATCGCCAACCACACGTGGTCACACGCGAACCTTCTCCACCGCTCCGATGCCCGTGTGCGAACGGAGCTAGAGCGCAACGAAGATTGGATCGCGCGGGTGTTCGGCGTTACTGCCCGACCGTGGTTGCGACCTCCCTACGGTGCGAGCAGCCGTCGAGTCGCCAACGCAGCCGCCGGCGTCGGCTACACCCACATCGCGTTGTGGAACGGTAGCTTGCACGACGCGGGGCCAATCCGGCCGGCCGACCTTCTCCGTCTTGCTAGCCGTGAAATCCGTCCCGGCGCGATCGTGCTCGGACATGCGAACCGCGACACGATCTTCCCGCTACTCGAACGGATCCAGGCGATGATCGCGGAACGATCCCTGCGCGCAGTTACGCTCGACACGATGTTCGGGACGCCGCGGGTCGGCAGCTGATTGGTCGAATCCACACGACCGCGCCGCGCCGTCTGGTCTCGACGACCGCCGATGACAAGACCGTGTCGATGACCTACACCACGACACAGGATCTGTTCACCGTGCGGGCGCCGTAGTGCAGGCTGCGATCATCCTCACCGGCTGCGCGCTACTCGTCGCCCGCCCCGCCCTTCTGCAGTTGGGCCCACCGCTCCTCATGATCACCGCTCTCTTCGCCGCGCTGCTCGTCGCTTCGTTGGAGCTTCGCCCGCGTATGGCGAGGGCAAAGCTCCGACGTACGACCGGGCTACGCGTAGTGGTGCTGGTGACTTTGGTTGGCGTGGCCGTGTTCGGTTTCGGACGGGCGATCGGAGGTGGCGCGGCGCCGGTGACGGTGTCGGCGCGGCTGTTGGCCCTGAACAGCCTGGCCGCGGTGGCCGAGGAGGCGTTCTTCCGTCGACTCGTCTACGCCGCGCTGGTACCGGCGGGCGCCGCCGCCGCTATCGGTGGCACCGCCGTGTTGTTCGCGCTCGTGCACCTCACGACGTACGGAGCGTGGGTGCTGCCGATCGACCTGACCGCCGGCCTGGTGTTCGGCTGGCAGCGCTGGTCGACGAACTCGTGGTCGGTACCGGCGATCACGCACGTCGCCGCCAACGTCCTGGTGGTCCTGTGACGCGGCGACTGCTCGCCGTCGCCCTGTTGTTGTCGGCGCTGACCGCCTGCAACCGGGCCGGGGCCAACGACGCCCTGCGAATCGGCGCGCTCTACCCGACCACCGGTCCTCAGGCGGTCGCCGGCATCGAAGAGCTGCGGGGCGTTCGCCTCGCCGTCGATCGGATCAACAGCCGGGGTGGCGTCGGTGGTCGTCGCATCCAGCTCGTCACCGCCGACGCGCCGACGCCCGAGAGCGCGGGCGGCGCGCTCTACCGGTTGCTGAACCGCAAGGTCGAGGTCGTGCTCGGCAGTCACAGCAGTGCGGTGTCGGCCGCGGTGGCGCGGGCGAGCCGCGGCCGTCGCGTCGCGTTCTTCGAGACCGGCGCCGTGGGCGCCGTCGATCGGGAGGCCACCGGTGGTCGTACGTTCTTCCGTATCGCGCCGATGGGCGCCAACCTCGGTCGCGCCGCCGTCGCTTTTGTCGGGGATCAGTTGCAACCGGGACGGACGTTGCGGTGGGCCGTCGCCCACATCGACGACGATTACGGACGCGCCGTCGCGCAGGGGGCGGTGGCCGAGGCTCGCCGGCGTGGGCTCGACGTCGTCGGCATGTTCCCATACGACGGCCACAACTTCGACGCCAGTGCGACCGCGGCGCGCATCGCCGACGCACATCCCGACGCCCTGTTCGTGTCGTCGTACCTCGACGACGGCATCGCGCTGCGACGGGCGACGCTGGCTCGGGGCCTGAAGGTGCTCGCCGAGATCGGCACCAGCTCGAGCTACTGCCACCCGGCGTTCGGCGCGGCGCTGGGTGCCGA
>JACDEA010000194.1 GCA_013816725.1 Actinomycetota bacterium | reverse complement strand
CGGCCGCAGTGGTCGCGCTCGCCGATTGCGTCCTGCTCGTCGAACCGGCGCTCGCCCCTTCGGCCGCCTCGCGCGCTGCCGAGCCCTCTGGGGGCGACAGTGTCGCGGGCACGGCCCGCTCCTTCGACCGTTCGACGTTCGAGGCGATGGCGAAGCCAAGCGCTGAGACGACCAGTAACAGCGCCAAGCCACCGCGGAGTGCGCGGTCGCCGACCGTTGTGTTCACGGGTGCTGACGGATGGCGGCACCGGGCGACGGCACAGCCTCGCCGTCCGACGTGCACGTGGTCGCGCGTCGCCGGCGGCGCGCGACCAGCAACGTTCCGACTACGAGAGCGGCGACAACGAGGCCGACTGCGCCGATCGCAAATGTGAGCGCCAGCCCCGCGAGGCCGAGCCCGCCGAGGAGCGCGCGAGAAGCGGCCCGGCGCAACACGCCGCGCAGGCGGCGGCGCCCACACCGAGGATCCCGAAGCCCTGCGGGCGAGGGTGCGCGCCGGTCACACTGCCTCCCACCCGAACAGCTCCTCCACCATCGCCTCCGCGCCCGCCGGCGCGTGTACGTCGAGCGCGATTTCCTCGGGCGTCACCACGATGGCGAAGGTGTAGAAGACGCAATACTCCTGCTCGCCCTCCACCAGCTGCGCCAACGTCGCGATGTCCAGAGTGCGGTTGAAGCGAATCCGAACACCGTCGGCCGTTCGTGTTCGTGCCGTCGCCTTGGCGAGCATCGCTCGCCATTCCTCGAGGCGACCGGGCAGGTCGACGGCGCCGAGGGTGCAGGCGATCGGCGCGTCCGGCTTCGCGGTCAGCGTGATCGCCACGGCCGTCGACGCCGGATCGTCGGCGCCGTCGGTGACGCAGGCGCAGTCTGGCCCGCAGGGCCCATCCACCGGCGGGCCCGACAGCTGAGCCGCCGCCGCCTGCAAGTCGGCGGTCAGGGCCGTGAGCTCAGCAACTTGGCGCCGCGCGTCGCTGATCTTGTCCGTGACGAGGCGATGGAAGCGCTCCTGGACCGGCCCGCAGCGGCCGCCGTCCCAAATTTCGACCAGGTCGGTGATCTGCTCGAGCGAGCAGCCGAGCTGTTTGGCCCGGGCGATGAAGCTCAGCCGAGCGAGGGAGCGGTCGTCGTAAAGCCGGTAACCGGCGTCGGTCCGGGTCGGCGGCGTGACCAGGCCGATGCCTTCGTAGTAGCGCAAGGCCGAGGCGGTGAAACCGCTGCGTTCGGCGACTTCGCCGATGGTGTAGGTGCCCACGGCACCACCGTAAACGTTCAACCCGAGTCGAAGGTCAAGCCGGCCGGGTTTCTTCGAAACGGGCGCCTGGCCAATCGCCTGCTGCACGTCTGGTTGACTGCCCCGCATGCGGGGCATGGGCAACTGGCTGTTCCGCGATCGCTCGACAGGTCGCATTGTCGTTGCCCAATGGCCAAATGTGCCCCTGTGGATCTTCATCGCCGTGACGGCGGTGCGCACCCTGGCCCACCCGCACGGCACGGCGAGCACCGTGATCTCGATCGTCGGCATGGCGAGTTTGGCCTGGTGGGCCGTCGACGAGTTGGCGCGCGGGGTCAACCCCTTCCGGCGCATCTTGGGCGCCGTCGTTCTGCTCGGCGTGTTGGCTGGGCTCGTCTTACCGGGAAGTTGATGTGACCACTGTTGACGAACTCGAGGTCTATGCCGACATCGCTTGCCCGTTCACGCACGTCGGGCTGCGGCGCTTCGTGGCGATCCGTGAGGCCAAACAGGAGGCGGGGCCGCGGCTTCGAGTGCGGGCGTGGCCGCTCGAGCTCGTCAACGGTCAGCCGCTCGCCGGCAGTGCCCTCGCTCCGAAGATCGAGGCTCTCCGGGCGTCGGTGGCGCCGGAGCTGTTCGGCGGCTTCGACGCCGACCGCTTCGTGTCAAGCTCGCTGCCAGCGCTCGCCGCCGAGGCAGCCGCGTACCGGACAGGTGTGGAGATTGGGGAACGCTTCAGCCTGGCCGTGCGGACGGCGTTGTTCGAGGAACACATGGATGTGACGGATCAGGCCGTACTCGACCAGCTACGCGCAGCAGTCGGAGCGGCAAGGCCGAACGAGGCAGACGAGGAGCAGGTCCGAGCCGACTACGCGTCCGGCCGCCGGCGTGGCGTCAACGGGTCGCCCCACTTCTTCACACCGAATGGCCACAGCTACTTCTGTCCTTCGTTGGACATCGGGCACGTCGACGGACGGATTGAGGTCGCGTTCGACGGCGACGGCTTCACGCGCTTCACCAACAGCGTCTGGCCTTCCGGGCGATAGCCCGGCCACCGTCCATCTCCATTACGCAGCACCCGAACCCGGCGCGGAACTCCCCGGCGGGACGAGGGCGGCATCGTTGATGCAATAGCGCTGACCCGTCGGGGCCGGCCCGTCGCCGAAGACGTGACCGAGGTGCCCACCGCAACGGCGGCAGAGCACCTCGGTCCGGGGAATCCCCATGCTCAGGTCCCGATGTCGCTCCACCGCACCGGCGTCGGCGTCGGAAAAGCTCGGCCAACCGGTACCAGAGTCGAACTGGGTGGTGCTGTCGAAAAGCTCGGCGCCGCATCCGCCGCAGCAGAACATGCCCCGCAGGCCGGGCTGCGGATGGACGTGCTTTCCGCTGAACGGGGCCTCGGTGCCCTTCTTCCGCAGCACCCGGAACTGCTCGGCAGTGAGATCGGCGCGCCACGCCGCATCGGGCTTCACGACCTCGCGTTCTTCGGCGGGACTCCGGCGGCGGAACCTCATCGGAAACCTCTTTCGCTAGGGAAGACAGTCACAGACGTTCGACCGTCCGGATCAGCAGACGACGGAGCTGGTCGATGTGGCGGTCGAATGTCGCGAAGACCTCCTCCTGGGTCACCCCGGCGCCGGCGTCGTCGCCGGCATCGCTGTCGGTGACGAGGGCGATACCGGCATAGCCCAGCTCCAGCTCCCGTGCGAGTACCGCCTCGGGGTACTGCGTCATGTTGACGAGGTGCCAACCCTGCCGGGCGTACCAGTCGCTCTCGGCGCGCGTGCCGAACCGGGGTCCCTGGATGACGACGACCGTCCCTCCGTCGCGAGCACCGATCCCGAGGTCGCCGGCGGCCCCGGCGACGGTCGTTCGCAGGCGGTTGTCGTAGGGATCGGCGAACGCGGCGTGGAAGGGCCCGTCGGCGAAGTCGTCGTGGAAGGTGTCCGACCGGCCCCAGGTCCTGTCGACCAACTGGTCGGGGATCACGATGTCGCCCGCGCTGAGCGTCGGGTCGAGCGCACCGGCGGCGAAGGGCCCGAGGACGTCGCGGACGCCGAGGGAGTGGAGCGCCCAGAGGTTGGCGCGGTAGTTGACGCGATGCGGGGCGTGCTCGTGCGTGGCTCCGTGGCGTGGAACGAAGGCCACGGGGCGACCGCCGATGTCGCACGTCGTGATCGGCGCCGAGGTCGGCCCGAACGGCGTGTCGATGTCGATCGTGTCCACCACATCCAGGAGCTCGGTGAGGCCTGACCCTCCGATCACGGCGACGCCAATGTCTCCGCTCATTCAGGTCCTCGGGCGACGAGGGAAGTGACGCCGTCCTCGAAGCGCACTTCAGCATGGAAGCCGAGCGCCGCGCGGGCTGCCTCGGGTGAGGCCGTGACGTGGCGGACATCGCCGAGCCGCCACTCCCCGGTGACGACCGGAGCGGGGCCATCAAGAACGCTCGAGAGCGTGCGGGCCAGGTCACCCACCGAGTGCGGCTCCCCGCTGCAGACGTTGAACGCGCCCGGGACGGGGTCCACGGCGGTGAGGGCGAGCACATTGGCGCGGGCGACGTCGGTGACGTGGACGAAGTCGCGTCGCTGTCCGCCGTCCTCGAACACGCGCGGACCGGAGCCTCTGGCGATCGCGCTGCGGAAGATCGAGGCGACACCGGCGTACGGCGTGTCGCGCGGCATCCGGGGGCCGTACACGTTGTGGTAGCGGAGCGCCGTGACCGGCACGCCCAGCTCGGCGCCGACGGCCGTGCAGAGCTGCTCCTGGTGGAGCTTCGTGGCTGCGTACACGTTGCGGGGGTCGAGCGGCGCGTCCTCGCTGACGAGCGATGGCGCCAGCTCCCGCCCGCACGTCGGGCACGGGGGCTCGAACCTGCCGGCGTCGAGGTCGGCAGGACGGCGCCGACCCGGGCGCACGTCACCGTGCTCCGCGCAGCGGTAGCGACCTTCGCCGTACACCACCATGCTGCTGGCGAGGACGAGCCGTCCGCCGAAGCCCACCGCGTCCATGGCCCACAGCCCTGCGGCGGTGCCGGTGTCGTTGTCGGCGACGTACGCGGTGACATCAGCGACGCGGAGGCCGAGCCCAACGCGGGCCGCCTGGTGACAGACGGCGTCCACACCCCGCAGTGCCTCAATCCATGCTTGCGCGGAGGTGACGTCGCCCTGCTGGTAGGTGGCGCCGTCCGGCAGGTAGGCCGGGCGCGGCGCGCGGTCGAGCACCACGACGTCGTGGCCGGCGTCCACGAGGTCGTCGACGATGTGGGATCCGATGAACCCGGCCCCACCGGTCACGAGGATCCTCATCGCAGCGGCAGTCGAACGGTGAAGCGACATCCGCCACCTTCGTTGGCGACGGCGATCTCGCCGTGATGTGCCTCGACGAGGCCGCGGGCGATGGCCAGCCCGAGCCCGGCGCCGCCGCTCTCCCCGGGGGTGCGGGCGGGGTCGCCCCGGAACGCGAGGTCGAAGACCCGGTCGATCTCGTGGGAGGGGATGCCACCACAGGAGTCGCGCACGGTGATGAAGGCGTCGACCTCGTCGGCGCCGGCCTCGATCATCACCGACCCGTCGGCCGGGGTGTGGCGGATGGCGTTGTCCAGCAGGTTCCGGAGCACGCGGGTCAGCTCGGCGGTGGCGGCTTCGACCACCGGCGAGGGCTCGCGGACCGTGCCGTCGGGGCGCACGCCCTTGGCCCGAGCGATGGGGCCCGCCCCCGCGAGGGCGTCGGAGACGACCTCGCCCAGCGACACCCGTTCCATGGTCAGGCGCAGCGCCGACGACTCGATCCGGCTGAGCTCGAAGAGATCGTCGACGAGGCCGGCAAGGCGCTCGGTCTCCGTGCCGAGGGTGCGGTAGTAACGATCGACGTCGTCGCCCTGCACGAGCCGGTCCTCCAGCGCTTCGACCATGGCCCGGATGCCTGCGAGCGGCGTGCGCAGGTCGTGCGACACCCAGGCCACCAGCTCCCGGCGCGACGAGTCCAACGCTCGCTCCCGCGCCAGCGACTCGGCCAGCCGTGCCGACGCGGCCGTCAGC
>JACDEA010000193.1 GCA_013816725.1 Actinomycetota bacterium | reverse complement strand
CGATGTAGCTGCGCAGCGGGGTGGACAGGGCCCGGGCCGGCGCGACCGCCAGCACGAGCATCAACATGAGCACGGCGGCCATCACGCCACCAATTCGCCGTAAGAACAACGTCACTCCTCGTTTGGGTTGTCGGAAGCCCGGACGGGAAACGGCGACGCCCCAGGATCCTTACGGTTCCCCCGCGGCGATCGCGAAAAACAAGCCATCGGCGCGTAACCCAGCCGGGACGGCCACGGCTACAGCTAGATCTGGAGGGCCTTCACTTCGAGGTACTCCTCGAGCCCCCACTTGCCCCACTCGCGGCCGTTGCCCGACTGCTTGTAACCGCCGAACGGCGTGGGTTCGCTGGCCCGGGCGCCGTTGACGTTGACCTGGCCGCTGCGCAGCTTCCGGGCGACGCGCTGCGCGCGCGCCGCGTCGCCGCCCCACACGCCGGCGGCCAGCCCGTAGATCGTGTTGTTGGCGATCTCGATGGCCTCCTCCTCGGTGTCGTAGGGGATCATCGAGAGAACGGGCCCGAAGATCTCCTCCTGCGCGATGGCCATGTCGTTGCGCACGTCGGAGAACACGGTGGGCTTGACGAAGAAGCCGCGGTCGAGGCCGTCGGGTAGACCGGGACCGCCGGTGACGAGGCGGGCGCCTTCGTCGATGCCCTTGGCGATGTACCCCTGCACCCGTTCGTGCTGCACCCGTGACACCAGCGGCCCGAGTCGCGAGTCCTCGGCCAGCGGGCTCCCGACGCTGTAGGAGTCGGCGACGCGGGCGGCGATGGCCTCGGCTTCAGCCAGCTTCGAGCGGGGCACGAGCATGCGCGTGAGAGCGCTGCACGTCTGGCCGCAGTTCGCGTACGCCGCGGCCACACCACCGGTGACAGCCTTCTCGAGGTCGGCGTCGTCGAGGATGATGTTCGGCGACTTGCCGCCCAGCTCGAGGGTGACCCGCTTGACGGTCTGGGCGGCCAACTCGGTGACCCGCTTGCCGGCGCGCGTCGACCCGGTGAAGCTCACCATGTCGACATCGGGATGCGCGGCGATCGCCTCGCCGACCACCGGCCCCACGCCGGAGACCATGTTGAACACGCCGGGCGGCAACCCGACGTCGTCGAGGATCTCGGCGAAGATGTACGCGCACAGCGGCGTGACCTCGCTGGGCTTCAGCACCACGGTGCAGCCGGCGGCCAGCGCCGGCGCGACCTTGGCTGCGATCTGGTTGAGCGGGTAGTTCCATGGCGTGATCGCGCCGACGACGCCGATGGGCTCGCGCACGACGAGCGCGTTGCCCACTTGCTCCTCGAACGGGAACACCTCAATGAGGTCGGCCACGGTGGTGAACGACCGCAGCGGGAGGCCGACCTGGACGGCCGCCGCCTGCTTGAGCGGCATGCCCAACTCGTGGGCCAGGACCTCGGCCAGCTCGGCCCGACGGGCCTCGAGCCCTTCGGCCACGCGCCGCAAGTACTTGGCCCGTTCCTCGCGCGCCGTCTCGCTCCACGAAGGGAAGGCGGCCTTCGCCGCGGCGACGGCCCGGTCGACATCGTCGGCGACGCCGTCGGGAACCGTGGCGATGACGTCCTCGGTGGCCGGGTCGACCACCTCGATCGTGCCTTCGCCTGCCGATGGAACCCACGCGCCGTCGATGTAGATCCTGTCCCGGGTTTGCATGCCGCCAGTCTCTCGCGATCAGCGGGGCGGCATAACCGGCGTCCTCGCGTAGTTTCAGTACGTATGCCGTTCGCCGGGCCCGACCGCCGCAAGAAGGTTCTCGTCCTACTGGCCATGTGCTTCGCCCTGTTCATGGCCATGCTCGACAACACCGTCGTCAACGTCGCCCTGCCCACGATCAGCCGGGAGCTGGGCGCCGGCGTCAGCGGCCTCCAATGGATCGTCGACAGCTACGTGCTGGCCTTCGCCACGCTGCTGCTGACCGGCGGCATCCTCGGCGACCGCTACGGACGGAAGCGGCTGTTCCTGGCCGGGCTCATCGGGTTCACGATCGCCAGCCTGCTGTGCGGCCTGGCGGACAGCACGGGTCAGCTCATCGTCGCCCGCGCCTTCCAGGGGATCAGCGCGGCCATGGTGATGCCGGGGACGCTGTCGATCCTCACGGTCACGTTCCCGATCGAGGAGCGGGCGCAGGCCATCGGCATCTGGGCGGGGGTGTCGGGTCTTGCCCTGGCGTTGGGCCCGACCCTGGGCGGGTGGTTGGTCGAGACCGCCGGCTGGCAATCGGTGTTCTTCCTCAACGTGCCCATCGGCGTCATCGGGGCCATCGTCGCCTTCCGCGTCGTCGACGAGTCGCGGTCGCCGCGGGCCCGCACGCTCGACGTTCCCGGGCTGGTCCTCGGGACGGGGCTATTGACCACGCTCACCTACGGGCTGATCGAAGCCAACTCCTATGGGTGGACCGACCCGCTGATCATCGGTTGCCTGGCTGCCGCGTTGTGGTTCCTCGTGACGTTCCTCCTGCGCGAGCGGTCGACGCCGGAGCCTCTGCTGCCGCTGAACCTGTTCGCCATCCCGACGTTCGCGGCGGGGACCCTCGTCGCCCTCACGATCTCCTTCGCCATGTTCGGCACGTTCTTTTTCGCCAGCCTCTACTTCCAGGTGATCCGCGGTTATTCGGCCTTCTCGGCCGGGCTCCACCTGCTGCCGCTGACCGCGATGATCACGCTCGTCGCACCCAACGCCGGGCGCTACGCGCAGAAGTACGGACCGCGCTGGCCGCTCACGTTCGGGCTGTCGATGGCGGGCAGCGGGCTCATCCTGCTGAGCCGGGCCAACGCCGGCACGCCCTATCCCTTCCTCGCCGTCGCCCTGATGATCATGGGGATCGGCATGGCCTCGACGATGACGCCGATGACAGCAGCGGTGATGGGTGCCGTCGGGCCCGAACGGGCCGGCCTTGGAGCGGCCACGACGAACACCGCCCGCGAGGTCGGCGGCACGCTCGGCATCGCGGTGCTGGGCACGCTGCTCACGTCGAAGCTGCGAGCGACGATGGGCCACCTCCTGGCCGCCGCCGGGCTGGCCCCGGCGACGCGCGACGCGTTGGTCGCCACCGCCGGTCACGGCCGACTCGATCCGCGCGCGCTGGGTTCGTTGGCTCCCGAACAGGCGGCGACGGTGAACCACGCCTTCCAGGTCGCGTTCATGGACGGGTGGCATCTCGCGCTGCTGCTCGCCGGGCTCTGCGTGCTGGTCGCCGCGTTCATGGCCAACCGTTTCGTGGGTGAGGCGCGGTCGCGCGTACCCGCCGTCCAAGCCGAGGCCGCCACCGCGCGCCCCTAACATCGGCGGATGGACTTCCGCGGGCCCTACGTCGACGGCCCGCCCCCCGAAGCACTATCGGTCGACGCGCCGTCGCTGCGCGCCTTCGGCTGGCGGGAGTTGCGTCGAGCCGGCGCCATCGCGCTCCTCGGGACGGTGGCGGTACTCCTGGCCCTGGCCCGCCGCGTGCTGCACGTCGGCCGCCCCGCCCGTCAGACGTGGATCGCGGCGATCTGCACCGGCATCGTCGACGCGTTCATGACCCTGGGGCCCACGTTCGTGAAGCTCGGCCAGATGATCGCGTCGTCGCCCAGCGTGTTCCCCAAGCCGCTGGCCGACGCCTGCCTGCGGTGCCTCGACGAGGTTCCCCCCTTTCCGGCAGCCGAGGCGCGCCGCATCGTCGAGGAGGACCTCGGCCGCCCCGTCGACGAAGTGCTCAAACAGTTCGACGACGCACCGTTGTCGGCCGCGTCCATCGCCCAGGTCCACGCCTGCGTCCTGCACGACGGGCGCGACGCGGTCCTGAAGATCCAGCGGCCGGCGATCCGCGAGCGGATGAACCGCGACCTGCGCATCGTCTACCGCATTGCCCGGCTCATCGAGAAGACCAAGCAGGGAAAGCTCGTGAACCCCGTGGCGGTGGTCGAAGACCTGCACCAAGTCACCAACGAGGAACTCAACTTCGCCCTCGAGGCCTACCGGCAGAGCTGCTTCCGCGACAACATCAGCGCCTTTGGTGACAACGAGTGGATCACCGCCCCCGAGGTGTACTGGGACGTGTGCGGGCCGCGCGTGATCGCGATGGAGCGCATGTACGGCGTGCCGCTGGACGAGTTCGACGAACTGCGCCGCCGCGGCGTCGACGGCGAGTTGATATTGCGTCGCGGCGTGAAGGTGTGGATGGAGGCGGCGCTCGTCCACGGCCCGTTCCACGGCGACGTCCACGCCGGCAACCTGTGGCTGCTCGAGGACGGACGGGCGACCTATCTCGACTTCGGCATCATGGGCGAGCTGCCGCCCGATCACCGCGACGCGGTGAAGGATGCGCAGTACACCACGATGATCGACGGCGACTACACGCGCGTCGTGCGGGCCTGGCAGAAGATCGGGATCCTCGGCCCCGACGAGGAGATCGGGCCCATCGACGAAGTCGCGGCCCGCATCAAGATGGTCGTCGAGCCGATGCTGGAACTCACGCTGGGCGACGTGAGCCTGTCGGCCATGATGAAACAGCAGCTCGAGTTGGCCGAGGAGTACGGCGCGCAGGCGCAGCGCGAACTCGTGCTCGTCACCAAACAGCTCATGTACTTCGAGCGCTATGCCAAGGGCCTGGCGCCCGACTACAACATGGCTCGCGACCTCTTCCTGGTGAAGAACGTGTTCCCCGACGCGGTGGCGGTGGCGGTGGCCGACCGGGGCCTCAGCCTTCCGCAGTAGGAAGTGTTGCAGTAGGAAGTGTTGCAGTAGGAAGTGCCGCGGTAGGAAGCCCGGCGGCGGCCCACGCCTGGTAGCCGCCGTCGACGTCGGTGGCATCGGCGAACCCCATGTCCTGCAGCTGCGCGGCCACGAGGCTCGATGCGTAGCCCTCGTTGCACATGACGACGATTGTCCGGTCGTAGCCGTCTATCTCGGCCAGGCGGTGCTCGGACTGTGGGTCGAGCCGCCACTCCAGGACGTTGCGATCGATCATGATCGCATCGGGAACGACGCCGTCGCGCTGGCGCTGCTCGTGCGGTCGGGTATCGACCAGGAGCGCGCCGTGGGCCACGGCGGCCGCCGCGTCCTGCGGGCTCAGGCGCCTGAGGCGCGTGCGAGCGGCGGCGAGGAGGTCGGCGACGGACTCGGCCATGCCCAATTATCGACCGTTCGCACGGGGTTCTGGCGCTGCGCCGCCGGGTCGATAGCCTGTCGGTATGAAACGGCTCGTTCTTGGTCTCTTCCTCATCGCGCTCACGGCGCTGGCCGCCTGCGGTTCGTCGGCGCCCACCACCAGCGTGAACGGCAAGCTCTCGGCCCACACCC
>JACDEA010000192.1 GCA_013816725.1 Actinomycetota bacterium | reverse complement strand
GCGCAGAAGTGCCTCGACACGGCCGTGGAGTACGCCAAGGTTCGGGTGCAGTTCGGGCGCCCGATCGGCAGCTTCCAGGCCATCAAGCACAAGTGCGCCGACATGCTGCTCGAAGTCGAGTCGGCCAAGTCCGCCGCGTACTACGCCGGGTGGGCGGCAGCCGAGGACAACGACGAGCTTCCCGTCGTCGCCTCGCTGGCCAAGGCCTACTGCTCCGACGCCTACTTCCACGCCGCGGCCGAGAACATCCAGATCCACGGCGGCATCGGCTTCACGTGGGAGCACGACGCCCACCTGTACTTCAAGCGGGCCAAGTCCTCCGAGCTGCTCCTCGGCGACCCGACGTACCACCGCGAGCTGTTGGCGCAGCGCATCGGCATCTAGTCCGTCGTGCTCGACCCCGATGGCTACGAGGCCGAGCTGTGAGTGGTCGGAGTACCGCGGTCGACAAGGTGCGCGCTATCTGCATGGCGCTGCCCGAGGTGACGGAGCGGTTGAGCCACGGCGCGCCCACCTGGTTCGTCCGCGGCAAGAAGACGTTCGTAACGTACGTCGACGACCACCACGGCGACGGCATCCTCGGCATCTGGTGCGCGGCGCCGCCGGGCGCGCAGGAGGACCTCGTGCGAGAGGAGCCCGACCGCTTCTACCGTCCGGCCTACGTCGGTGGGCGCGGCTGGCTCGGCGTTCGCCTCGACCGGAAGCCCGACTGGGGCGAGGTCGAGGCGATCGTCGAGGATGCCTATCGCCAGATCGCGCCCAAGTCGCTCAGCGATCGGCTTCGGCCGCGGCCTTGATCTTCTGAAGGGTCCGTTCCATGCCGGCGCGGTTGTGCTCGGGACGGTTACCGACGCCCGTCGCCAGGCGGCCGAGGACGTGCATGACCCGGCCCCGCCTGTCCTCCGTCGACTCCGTCACCCGGCACCCGCCGGCCTCGGCGTCGATCACGTACCGCCAGCGCGCCACCGGCAGGTTCATCACCGAAGCCACGTCCCATGCCAGTTCGCGGCCGGGGTCGGCCACGGCCACCGTTCCCGTCGTGCTCCAACTCCGGCGGCCGATCCGGTTGTGACCCTTGAACTTGGCGCCGGGAGCCGCCTTGGTCGCGCCGCCGATCCACTCGCAGCGTTCGCACTCTGGGCTCCACCGACCCATCGAGGGAAGATCGGCGACCAATTCGTAGACCCGCTCGGGCGGTGCAGCAACGTGGACTGAGACTTCTGCGTCGGGTGCCATCGCCTCATTGTGACGTGCGGGCGTAGTGTCGAGCCATGTCGACGCCCCGCTTCGGTCTCCAGCTTCCCAACTTCACCCTCGGTGTCCCCGACGACGAGCTGTTCGAGAAGGTCGTGGAGTTCGCCACCTCGGCGGAGGACAGCGGGTTCTCCTCGGTGTGGGTGATGGACCACTTCTACCAACTGCCGGCATTGGGTGGCGGCGACCAGCCGATGCTCGAGGCCTACACCCTCCTCGGCGCGCTGGCGGCCCGCACCACGACCGCGCAACTCGGCACCCTGGTGACCGGCGTGACGTACCGCAACCCGGCCATGCTCGCCAAGATCATCACGACGCTCGACGTCATCTCCAAGGGTCGGGCCATCCTGGGCATCGGCGCGGCGTGGCACGACATCGAGCACGAGGGCTACGGCTTCGAGTTCCCGCCGGTCAAGGAGCGCATGGACCGTCTCGAAGAAGCGGTGCAGATATGCCGGGCGATGTTCAAGGGGGACCACGCGTCGTTCGAGGGTCGCTACTACTCGATCAAGGACGCCCGCTCGCTCCCGCGGCCGGTGCGTTCCGGCGGGCCCAAAATCATGATCGGCGGCGGCGGCGAGAAGCGCACGCTGAAGCTGGTCGCCCAGTACGCCGATCAGTGCAACGTCTCCGGCGACCTCGACACCGTGCGCCACAAGATCAAGGTCATCCACGAGCACTGCGCCGCTGTCGGTCGCGACCCCAAGGAGGTCGAGATCACCCGCATGGCGACACTGGTCATCACCGAATCGGACGCACAGACGGCGCAGACCCGGGAGTTCCTCGTAGGTGCGGCCGGCGAGGAAGCAGCGCGGGCGTTCAACGTCGGTCAGGAGCAGGAGATCGTCGACCAGATCGCCCAGCTGTTCGAAGCCGGGGTCGACGAGGCCATCTTCAACATGCCGCTCAGTCCGGTCGAAGACGTCCGCCGGGCCGGCGAGCTACTCACCAAAGCCTTCCGGTAGGCGACATGTCACGAAGTGGGGTGTACACCCCGCTTCGTGACATGTCGGTGAGCGCTAGCGCGATGATCTGAGCATGCAGACCCGTGTCAGCGAAATGCTCGGTGTCGAGTTCCCGATCCTGGCGTTCAGCCACTGCCGTGATGTGGTCGCCGCCGTCACCAATGCCGGCGCGTTCGGCGTGCTCGGCGCAGTGGCCCACACGCCCGAGCAACTGGAGATCGACCTCAAGTGGATCGAGGAGGAGACCCACGGGAAGCCGTACGGCGTCGATCTCCTCCTGCCGCCGAAATACGTGGGCGCCGACGAGGGTGGGCTCGACCGCGACACGATCAAGCAGCTGCTCCCGGCCGAGCAGCAGCAGTTCATCGACGAAATTCTCGAGCGCTACAAGGTGCCCGAGCTGGACGCCGAGTTGACCTCGATGATGCGTTCGGGCATCGGCGGCATGCGCGTGTCGCCCAAGGGTTACGAGCCGTTGCTCGACGTCGCCTTCGCCCACCGCATGCGGTTGGTCGCCAGCGCCCTCGGGCCGCCGCCGCCCGGTCTGGTCGAGCGGGCCAAGGAACACGACGTTGTCGTCGCCGCGCTGGCGGGCACGCGCGTGCATGCCGAACGCCACAACGCCGCCGGCGTCGACCTCATCGTCGCCCAAGGGACCGAGGCCGGTGGTCACACCGGCGAGATCTCGACCATGGTGCTCGTCCCCGAGATCGTCAACGCGGTGAAGCCCACGCCGGTGCTGGCCGCCGGCGGTATAGGCAGCGGCCGCCAAATAGCGGCGGCGTTCGCCCTAGGCGCCGAGGGCGTGTGGTGCGGGTCGGTGTGGCTCACGACCCAGGAGGCCGAGACCCATCCGGCGGTGAAGGAGAAGTTCCTCGCCGCCACGTCGAAGGACACCGTGCGGTCCCGGTCGCTCACCGGCAAGCCGGCCCGAATGCTGCGCAGCGCATGGACCGACGAGTGGGAGCGCGAGGACGCGCCGTCACCGCTCGGCATGCCGCTTCAGAGCGCGTTGGTCGCCGAGGCCCAGGTGCGCATCAACCGCTCGGCGACGAAGCCGGGCAGCGGCGCTCAGCAGCTGGCGAACTACTTCGTCGGCCAGGTCGTGGGCCAGATGGACAAGGTCAAGCCCGCCCGCCAGGTCGTGCTCGACATGGTCACCGAGTACGCCGACGTGGCCGAGGAGTTCGCCAAGCAACTGGGCAGCTGAAGTGCGTGCGGCTGAACCGCTAGCGCGGAACCATCAGCGCCGCAGCAGCCAGTTCAGGTTGCCGGCGAACAAGCCGGGTGAGTTCTCCGGCGTCAGGTCGGCCTGGGCGTAGTCGGCCACCGGCGTGGCCGTGCCCTCGCTGTGCGGGTAGTCGCTGCACGCCATGAACATGTCGCCGCACCCCGCCACCAGCATGTCGGGCCGCTCGTAGGCGAAGGCGGCGACGCGCACGTGGCCCTTCACGTACTCACTCGGCGCCAGCGCGAGATCGACGATCGACGCACCGTGGAGCTTGCGATGGAAGCGGTAACCGCCGTCGAGGTATTGCAGGAACAGCGGTAGCCAGACCGCCGACAACTCGAAGACGCCGAGGCGCAGGTCGGGATGACGTTCGAACACGCCGTTGAGCGTGAGGTCGGCGATGGCCAGCGCGGCGCCGCTCCACAAGAACACCGACCCCAGCACCGGGTTCGTCGGCTCGGGGTCGCTCTCGAACCACGCGTCGGCGAACGGCCGCGTCACGTTGGCCACATGGAACGCCGGCGTGACGCCGGCCTCGACGAACGCCGCCCAGATCGCGTCGTGGTCGGGATGCGACAGCGGTCGCCCGTCGACCAGTCCGGGCGAGATCATGGCCAGGCGCACGCCGGCGTTCGCCAAAGACCGCAGCTCCGCCTTCAGCCAGTCGCCGTCGCGCAACGTGAGGTGGGCGACCGGGTGCAAGCGGCGGCCGGCGATCTCCGCGCACCACCGGTTCCACGCGCTCATGTTGACGGTGGTGGCGGCCAGGTCGCGCTCGAGCGTGCGCTCCCACGCCAGGCCGTAGTTGGGAAACACGACGGCCTCGTCGACGCGGAGGCCGGTCAGGCTCGAGGCCCGGGCGTCGGGATCCCAGTGCTGCGGCGCGAGTTCGTCGTCGTAGCGGACCTCGGGCGGCTCGCCCCGGAGGGCGCGTTGGAGGCGGCGGCCGACGCGGTCGACGTCGCCCGGCGTCGTGACGTCGGCCAGCACTATGCGCTGACCGCCCCACACCAGCCAGGCGTTGCCGGCGTCGTCGTCGTCGATGCGCAGCGCGTCGTCGCGATCGCCGGCGTCCATGTGGTCGGCCCACAGCGTGCGGTACTCGAACAGGTGCTGGTCGGCGTCGACGACGGCCACTGGCTAGCCCACGAACCGGGTGACCATGGCCACGAAGTCGTCGAGCCGCTCGAGGATCACCATGTGGCCGGCGTCGTCGAGGATCTCGGTCCTGGCGTTGGGGATGGCGGCGGCGAAGTCGTCGGCGTAGGACGCCGGGATCAACTTGTCCTTGGCCCCCCAAATGATCAGCGTCGGCGCCGAAATGCGATGGAGCCGCCGGCGCAGCCCCTTGTCCGGCAGCGGCCAGATGAACTTGCCCACCGCGGTCATGCCCGTCGTCATCTGGAGGAACATCGCCAACAGCGGGTCGTCGACGCCTTCGATCTGCTGGCGCGCCGGCGGGGGCGGCAGCACCGCCTTCGTCGGGTCGGCCCACAACAGGTCCTGGATCTCCAGGGGAAAGGCCGGGAACATGTCGGCCATCGGCTCGTCGTCGCGCCACAGCCCGATGGGCGAAGCCAGCACGAGGCGGCCGACCCGGTAGGGCACATGACTCGCCAGCTCGGCCGCGATCATCCCGCCGAAGCTGTGCGCGACGACCGTCACCGCGTTGAGCCCCAACGACTCGAGCAGGTCGTCGTACCAGAGCGCGAGGTCGTGCACGTCGCGGATGTCGTCGAGGTCCTCCAGCCGTGCGAACCCGGGACAGACCGGCGCGATGACCTCGAACCCCCGCTCGGCCAGGCCCATCACGACCGGGTCCTGCTCGCTGACGCCGCCG
>JACDEA010000191.1 GCA_013816725.1 Actinomycetota bacterium | reverse complement strand
CGAATCGCGGCACGGGCTCGGTCGGGAGCTGCACCGGCGGTTGAGCGACGCCACCGCCGCGGTGGCCGAGCGCCTGGACATCACGGGCAACACGGTGTGGGTCGACAAGCGCACGCTGGCCGCCGTCCACGGATGCGAGCGCCGCTACGAGGCCGACGAGGCGGCCGGCTTCCCCGGTTGGTCGGCGCCACTCGTAAAGGGATCGGTGGTACACCGCGCGCTGCAACTGGCGCCGTTCCTGTCGACGCCCACCCCGCCGCTGCACGTCGTCAATCTCGCCATCGAACGCATCATCGAGGACGGCGACGACCGCAGCCCCGCCGGATGGCTACGGGATGCTCCCGACGCCGATCTGGCCGAACTGCGCGCCGAGGCCACCGAGATCGTCACCAAGTTCGAGGAGGGGTTTCCGCCGCTCGTAGCCGCGTGGCGCCCCCGAATCGAGGCGTCCTCGCGCCACGAGTTGCACGGCGGCGCTATCACCCTCGGCGCCAAGCCCGACCTGGCGTTGGGGCGTGCCGCCGGGCGCCAAGCCAGGGTCCTGATCGTCGACCTGAAGACCGGCCGCGCCTATTCAGGGCACGGCGACGACCTGCGGTTCTACGCGCTCGTCGAGACGCTTCGCATCGGCGTGCCGCCGTTCCGTATCGCCACCTATTACCTCGACACGGCGCGCTGGGAGGCCGAGGACGTCACCGAGGCGACCCTCGAAGTCGCGCTGCGCCGGGTGACCGACGGGATCATCAAACTGGCCGAGCTGGTCCTCGGCGAGCGCGTCGCCACGATCACGCCCGGGCCGCCGTGCGGGTATTGCGTCGTGCGCGACGAGTGCGACGGCCCCGCTCAGTGGGCGATCACGGGGGCCGACGGCAACCCCTAGCATGGCGGCCCGTGGCTGCGCGCAAACCGACCGTCGAAGCCAAGAAGGCAGGAACTCTCGTCCACCTCCCCCGTCAGGCCCCCGAACAGCCTGAGCTGCGAGACCCACGGCTTTCCGACGTCGACGAGTGGGGCCGCTCCGAGAGCACCCGCCAAATGGCCCGTACGCTCTACGGTCCGATCTACCGCAACTGGTTCCGTGTCGAGTGGGAGGGACTGGAGAACATCCCCAAGGACGGCGGCGCGCTCCTCGTCGCCAACCACGCCGCGGCGATCCCGTCGGACGCACCGGTGATCATGCACGGGATCGAAGAGGAGTTGGGCCGCCCGGTCTACGGCCTGGCCGACTATCTGTTCAAGACGATGCCGGTGGTCGGCACGATGTGGGCCCGGGCCGGCGGCGTGCCCGCCCACCCCGAGAACGCCTACCGCCTCCTGCGCGAGCAGCAACAGCTCGTGCTCGTGTTTCCCGAAGGCAGCAAAGGCCCGGCCAAGACGTTCGCCGAGCGCTACCAGCTGCGCCGGTTCGGGCGCGGTGGGTTCGTCGAGATCGCCATGCGGGCGGGCGTCCCCGTCATCCCGATCGCGGTAGTCGGCGCCGAGGAGTCGATGCCGATCATGTTCAAGGTGCCGTCGGCGGCCAAGGCGCTGGGGATCCCCTACTTCCCCGTCACCGCCAACATGCTCTTGCTCGGTCCGCTGCTCGGTCTGGTCGGCTACTTCCCTTCCAAGTTCAAGCTCCGCGTCCTACCGCCGGTGCACTTCGACGTCGAGCCCGACCAGGACCGCTACTCGCGGAGCAAGGTCATGGACGAGGCCGAGGACATCCGCGTCGCGCTGCAGGAGACGCTCTACGACATGCTCAAAGCCCGGAAGTCGATCTGGTTTGGGTAAGCGGGTACTCATCACCGGCCTCGGCACGTTCTGGGGTGGGCGCGTCGCGCAGGCCCTCGAGCGGGACCCGTCGGTCGAGGTGATCATCGGACTCGACACGATCGAGCCTCGCGTCGAACTGGAGCGCACCGAGTTCGTGCGGGCCGACCAGAACTACTCGATCCTCGCCCGCATCGTGCGGGCCACGCAGGTCGACACGATCCTGCATACGTTCCTCGTCGTCGACTCGACGCGCATGACCGGCCGGTCAATGCACGAAATCAACGTGATCGGCACCATGAACCTGCTCGCCGCCGCCGGCGCGCCCGACAGCTCGGTGCGCCAGCTCGTGGTCAAGTCCTCCACGTTGGTGTACGGATCGAGCGACAAGGACCCCACGTGGTTCCGCGAGGAGACACCCCGCGCCAGCGCTCCGCGAACGCGCGTCGAACGGTCTCTCCTCGAGGTCGAGGACTACCTGCGCGACTTCGCCGAAGACAACCCCCACGTCGTGGTGTCGCTCCTACGGTTCAGCAACGTTCTCGGTACCGACATCGTCACCGCGCTGAGCAAGGCGCTCCAGCTTCCGGTCACGCCGACCATCTTCGGTTTCGACCCGGCCATGCAGTTCGTCGAAGAGGACGACGTCGTCCGCTCGATCGAGTTCGTCATGAGCAACCAGGTCGCCGGCATCTACAACGTGGCCGGCGACGGGCGCCTCCCATGGAGCGAGGTGGCGGCCATCTGCGGGAAGCGCACGTGGCCCCTGCCGCCCTACGGCACGGGGCTAGCGGCGTCGGCGCTCGACCTGGCCCGCGTGCTCGAGCTGCCGCCGGAGCTGCTCGACCTGCTGCGGTACGGCCGCGGTGCCGACAACCGCAGGCTCAAGCGGGCCGGGTTCGACTACCGCTACACGTCGGCCGGCGCGGTCGAGAACTTCGCCGAGGCCATGCGCCTGCGCAAGACGGTGGGCGACAGTCCGTCCTACAAGTACGAGCGCGACGTCGAAGCGTTCTTCCGCCACTCCCCCGCCGTCGTGCGGGACTAGGCCGTCGTGAGCCTGGTCGCGGTCGAGTCGGCTGACGGCGTCGCCGTTGTGACTCTGAAGGACCCCGAACGCCGCAACATCCTCAGCCTCCCGATGGTCGACGAGATCGTCGCCGCATTCGACGCGCTCGAAGGCGACGAATCGGTCGGCGCTGTCGTGGTCACCGGCGCGCCGCCGGCGTTTTGCGCTGGTGCGGACCTCGGCGATCTGGGCAAGGGAGGTGAGAGCGGCGACGGCGGCAGCGTTACGTCGGTGTACGACGGCTTTCTCCGCGTGGCCCGCTCCACCCTGCCGACCATCGCCGCGGTCAACGGCGCCGCGGTGGGCGCGGGCATGAACCTGGCGCTGGCCTGCGACGTGCGCGTCGCCGGTCGGTCAGGCCGCTTCGACACCCGCTTCCTGCGCCTCGGCCTGCACCCCGGCGGCGGCCACACCTGGATGCTGCAACGGCTCGTGGGGCCGCAGACCGCGGCGGCCATGGTCCTCTTCGGCCACGTGCTCGACGGCGAGGCGGCGGCGGCCCACGGGCTGGCGTGGAGCTGCGTGGACGACGACGCATTGCTGGCCGAGGCGCGCGCGCTGGGCGCGGCGGCGGCCGCCGCTCCCCGCGAGCTGTCAGTGAAGGCCAAGGAGACGCTGCGAACCGTGGCCGCTTTCGACGCTCACGACGACGCCGTCGCCGTCGAGCTGACCGCGCAGCGGTGGTCCTTCGGGCAGCCGTTCTTCGCCGAGCGGCTGGCGGCAATGCGTGACCGCATCACCAAGCGCAACTAGGGTCCCGCCGCATGCGAAAGATTCTTGTAATCCTGCTCGTCGCGCTCGCTTTGCTGGGCGCGGCGTGCGGCAACGACGACAACGGCGGCGGTAACGCGAAGAAGAAGGCGGCCGGTCCGTCGGGTGCGCAGACCTACGACGTCGACATGGACGCCGACGCGTCGCCGCAGTATCAGGTCGCCGCGTACTACCCCGGGCAGCTCACCGTGCGCCCCGGCGACACCATCGTCTTCAACAACAAGTCCAAGGTCCACCCGCACACCGTCACCTTCGGGATCAAAGCCGACCAGAGCAACCGGCCCGCCGCGATCACCGCCAAGGGTGAGGAGAACCCGGTGGCCTTTGCGCCGTGCTTCACCGACACCGAGGCTTCACCGCAGCTAGCGGCGTGTCCGTCGAAGGCCGATCCGGCCAACCCACCGGCGTACGCGGGGAGGGGGTTCTGGTCCTCAGGGATCCTGAGCGCGGCGGCCGGTCCGGCGGCGCCGGCCAAGATCACGCTGAAGCTGGCCGACTCGATCGCCCCTGGTAACTACTCATACGTGTGCATGCTGCATCCGTTCCAGGCGGGGTCGATCAAGGTGGCGGCGACCGACGGCGATCGCCTCACGCCGGCGGCGGTACGCACCAGCGCCGAGGCCTCGGCCAAGAAGGCCGTCGCCGACACCAGCTCGCTGAAGGCGCCCGCCGCCACCGCCGGTACCGTCACCGCCGGTTGGGGTGACCGCATCACCGCCGTGATGGCCTATGACCCGGCCGCGCTCAATGTCAAGGTCGGCGACACCGTCACATGGAAGGACGCCAGCCCCTACGAGCCCCACACCGTCACGTTCGAGTCCATGTTCAAAACGCCCGGCGATCCCGGCGCGACCGCCCCGGCCGGGGTCAAGTCGGGTGGCACCTACACCAACGGGTTCACCAGCTCGGGGCTGTTCGGCCCGCAGCCGTTCTTCGAGTCGAACACGTTCAGCCTCACGTTCGCCAAAGCCGGTACCTACAACTACGTCTGCACTATCCACCCCGGCCAGAAGGGCACCGTCACCGTCGCCTGACGGTCAGGTGATCCACGTCGACAGGAGGCGTGGGCCCCGTACGGCCCACTCCTCTGTCGTTATGGCGTAGCGCACGTGGTCCTCCCACACGCCGTTGATCTCGAGGTAGCGCGCCGCGGTGCCTTCGTCGCGTAGTTCAAGCTTCTCGACGACGCGGCGACTGGGCCGGTTGCGGGGGATGATCGCGATCTGCACGCGGTGGAGTCCCAGCTCCTCGAAGGCGAAACGCAGCATCACGACCACGGCCTCGGGCATGTAGCCCCGGCCGGCCAGCGCCTCGTCGATCCAGTAGCCGACGTAGGCGTTCTGAAACGGCCCGCGTTGGATGCTCGACAAGTTGATCTCGCCGGCCACCCGGCCATCGACGAAGATGCCAAAGCCGAACCCCGAACCCATCTGGCGGTCGCGCTCGCGCGCCCCGCACCGGGCCGCGAACGCGTTGCGATCCTCGCTGGGATCGGCGTGGCCCGGCGCCGGGCGGGGTTCCCACTTGACGAGCCACTCGCGACAACGGCGGCGGACGTCGCGCCAGCCGTCGAAGTCGCCGGCGTTGAGCGGGCGCAGCATGAGGCGACGACCGGTCAGCTCCATGGGAGCGGCGCGGATCACCACGCGATCACCACCGAATCACTTCTTCGACAGCAGCAAGGAATGCCGCGACGTTGCGCAGCCGCGCGGTGTTACCCATACAGC
>JACDEA010000190.1 GCA_013816725.1 Actinomycetota bacterium | reverse complement strand
GCTCACGCTGGGGCTATGAACCCGCGCTCCTCGGCGCCTACGCCGCCGGGTTCTTCCCGATGCCGGTCGACGGGCGCCTCGGGTGGTTCTCACCGGACCCTCGTGCGGTATTGCCCCTTGACGGATTGCGAATCTCGCGGTCGTTGCGACGATCGTGCCGGCGATACACGGTCACCGTCGACCACGACTTCGCTGCGGTGATCCGGGCGTGTGGCGATCCGGTGCGACCGCACGGGTGGATCAACGACGAGATCGTCGGCGCCTATGAGCGGTTGCACGCGGCGGGATTTGCGCACAGCGTCGAAGCGTGGTCGCCCGAGACGGGTGGGTTGGCCGGCGGCCTGTACGGCGTGGCCCTCGGCGGCCTGTTCGCCGGCGAGTCGATGTTCAGCCACCAGGCCGACGCCTCGAAAGTCGCACTCGTGGCTCTGGTGTCGGCCCTGCGGACGGGCGGCGGCGTGCTCCTCGACGTGCAGTGGCAGACCGACCACCTGGCCAGCCTGGGGGCCGTCGAGATTCCCCGGGAGCGGTACCTCGAGCTGTTGGCGGCGGCCGTGGACCTACCCCAGCTTCAGCTACGACTGCGGGGCGCCGAGCCGGGCCACGCGCTCGACGATCGAGCCGGCCTCGATCCGGGCGCAGAGATTCGGTAGTTCCGTCGTCGCACCTGGCCAGCGCAGCGCGTCCACCGACTCGAGGATCGACGGGTCGATGCGAAGCGTGGCCAGGTCGCGGAACAGCAGCGCGTTGTCGCGCTGTTCGACGAGGGCGGCGGCCAGGCTGCCCGAGTTGCGGACGCCGACTTCCCATTGGCCGGCAGCGGCGGGGATGGCCTCGATGTGGCCGTACTTGGCCAGGACGGTCGCCGTCGACTTGGCGCCCCAACCCGGTATGCCCGGGAACCCGTCGGCGCTGTCGCCGACGAGCGCGAGGTAGTCCGGAATCGACTCGGGCGGCACGCCGAACTTGGCGACGACGCCGTCGCGATCGATCACCTTGTTGCTGCGACGGTCGACCTGCACGACCCGGGTGTCGCGGACACACTGGGCCAGGTCCTTGTCGGGCGTCCAGATGGCGACCTGGTCGACGGCGGGGTCGCCGTCGGCCACCGCCGCCGCGGTGGCCAGCGCGTCGTCGGCTTCCAACTCGGTCATGGCGAAGACGGCGACGCCCAGGGCTTCAAGGGCCTCTTCGAGGAGCGGGAACTGCACCAGGAGGTCGGGCGGCATGCCAGCGGAGGATTTGTACGTCGGCCACATGCGGTTGCGGAACGACTCGATGACGTGGTCGGTGGCCACGCCGATGTGCGTCACGCCGTCGGCCAACATCCCGACCACGGTCCCGAGCACGCCGCGGGTCGCCGCGCATTCAGTGGGGTCGGGATGCTTGGCCGCCGGGCTGTAGTAATGGCGGAACAACTCGTACGTGCCGTCGACGAGATGCACCCGCATCCGCCGATGCTGTCAGGTCCGTGGTCGCCGCCGCGCATCCTTGGCGGGGCGGAGGGCGGCGAGGAGGGCGGGGTCGTCGGGGAAGAGGCCGGCGGCGGGAAGGCGGTCGAGGAGGAGGGCCCAGCCGGGATCGGCGGCGTAGGCGCGGGCGAGGAGGGGCTTGGCTTCGTCGACCTGGCCGGCGGCGGCCATCGCGACGCCGGCCCAGAACAGCAGCTCGGGGTTGTCGCCCATAGCATCCGCGCAGGACGAATCACCGAGATACGCACGGCGGACGCGCACGAGGCGGCGAAGCTCGCCGAGGGGATCCGACGTGTCGTCGACGGCGACGTCGATCAGCCGCTCCCACGGCTGGGCGGGATCGGCGTACCCGACGACCAGCGCGGCCGACTGCTTGCCCCGGACATCGCCACCGGCGGCTTCGGCCGCATCGAGCGCCGCGAGCATGCGATCGGCCAGGTCTCCGGTGGCGGCGGTGAAGGCGTCGGCCATGGCATCGGGCACGCCGTGGCCCCGCATCATGTTCGCCTGCATCGACCACCCGTCGCCGCTCCGGTGCCCGGCCACCGCGATGCAGCGCTCGCCGGTGTGGACCGCGATCACGCCGTTTGCGTCGACGATGGCGACCTGGCGCGTGGCGCTGTCGTCATCAGCGGCGACCAGCGCGGCGAGGGCATCGGTGGCCGTCGCACCGGAGCGCAGACGCTCGAGGCCAAGCGGCCCGTAGGAGATCTCGGCCATCGCCTGCGTGGCGATTGCTCCGAAGCCGGACCACACCCAGGGGCACACGGCGCGCACGCCGAAGAAGTGCGACTGCACGGCCACGCCGAGGTGACCGTTCTCGGGGTCGCGGGCGACGATCGAGTACGTCATGCCGCGGGGCGGGTCTCGAACACGGCTAGGTCCGGCAACTCGTCCGGCTCCAACGACCGCGGGTCATCGGCCAACTCGACGGTGCCAGCGGCCGCGTCGGTCAGCAGCGCAAGCGCGGTGTCGACGTCGATTTGCGGCTCGACGGTTATGAGGCGCTGGAGGCCGACCATCGGTGACAGGGGCTCGATCGGGTAGTCGGAGCCGGTGATGACCCGCACCCCGGCGTCGAGCAGCAGGTCCCAGCGGTAGGCGAACTCGAGAGCGGCGTCGTCGAGCGCGACCCGCGCCGCCTCACGGTCGCTGTACGCGAAGCACGGCTGGATGCACGCCACCACGCCGAGGTCGGCCATCCGTTGGATGAGCGACGGCGACAGCAGCTGGGCGTGTTCGATGCGCGGCGCCGCCTCGGCGCAGTCGCCGCCGTAGATCTTCTCGTAGGCGGTGAGCACATTGTCAATGGCCCGATCACCAATGGCGTGCGTTGCGATCGTCAGGCCCCGCTCGGCGAACTGGTCGGCCCGTTTGGCCAGCGTGTCGGCGTCAAGAAAGAGGATTCCCGTGTCGCCGCCGCCGGTCGGGTTGCGCCGATCCTTGAACGGTTCGGTGACCGCGCACGTGCGGGGCCCGAGCCAACCATCGGCGTAGAACTTCACACCGATCACGTCGACCCACGAATCTCCTGTGCTCACCAGGCGTTTCGGGTCCTGCTCGGCCAGGCCGCTGGCCACGAGGATGCGAACCCGGCAGGGCAGCGCTTCGGCCCGGTCGCGCGCCACCTGCAACGCGTCGAGGTAGGCCCAGTCGTGCATGCCGGCTTCGGTGATCTGCACCAGGCCGAGTTGCGCGGCGCTGAGCAAGCCGCTCTCCAACACCGCCGGGAAGTCGCGGTGCTCGGGGATCGGCGGACGGTCGTCGTCGTCCATCGGGGTCGACCAGCGCTCAGAGACCCGGCGGTGATAGCGCTCCACCTCGGTCGGATCGGCCACGTCGCACGGGCCCATCTCGCCCGCGATGACACGGAGGAAGTGGGTGTGGTGGTCGACGAAGCCCGGCCCGGTCCACCCCACGAGCCGGACTACTCCTCGACGAGTTCGATGAGCGTGCCGAACGACGTTTTGGGGTGCAGGAACGCGACCGTGGTCCCACGGGAGCCGGTTCGAGGGTGCTCGTCGACGACGCGGGCGCCCTCGACCTTCACGTGCTCGAGGACTTCCTCGCAGTTGCCGACCCGGTACCCGACGTGGTGGATGCCTTCGCCGTTCTTCTCCATGTACTTGGCGAGCGGCGAGGCGTCGGTGTACGGGGTCAGGAGCTGGATGTACGAATCGGCCACCTTGATCAGGGCTTCGTCGACGCCGTCGGATTCGATGCGTTCACGGTGATGGACCTCGGCGCCGAACATTTGCTGGTACCACGCGATCGTGGCGTCGAGGTCTCGCACGGCGATGCCGACGTGGTCGATGTCGTGCAACGAACTCACGTGAGGTCTTTCACGCTGGCCGGTAGGTCGGCGGCGACGCGGACGATCGGGATGCCCGTCTGGGTGTTCTGGTGCATCTCCTCGAATGCCCGCGGCAGGTCCTCGAACGCGTAGATCTCCTTGTGGATGGTGGGCTTGAACACCTTGCCGTAGAGCGCGGTGGCTTCGGCACAGCCCTCGATCGTCTCGTAGTGCGTGTGGTCGATCGTGACCTGCTTCACCGACTGGATCGTGGTGTTGTACGTAACCACCTGGCTGAGCTGCCACCCCGAGCTGATGTTGACGCCCTCGCGCGCCGCGACCGCGAGCCCGGCGTCGAAGACGGGCCCTCGCAGCATGTCGCAGACGATGTGCATGTCGCCCGCGTTGGTGATCTCCCGCACGTGTTTGCGGAAGGCACCGACGTCCTCGCGGGACGCGAACCGGTTGAACGCCTTCTGGTCGATGCCCGTGATGCCGAGCTTCTCCAGAGCGTCGCGGCGGTCGGGACTGCCCGAACAGAAGAACGCGTTGTGACCCTCGGCCTTGGCCAGCATCAGGAACAGTTCGGAGACGCCACCACCGAAGCCAAGGACGTTTAGCGTCGGCAGCTGTTCCGCGCTCACCTTGACCCGGAAGATGCCCAGCGCCCGCCGCCACATGTGATACGCCGTCGGCGCCCGCAGCGGCAAGGCTGCGATCTCCCAGAGCGTGAGGCCGGAGTCGAGCGGCGCCGGCAGCAGCTGCCAGTCGCCCACGACCGCCTCCTCGCCGTACCAGCCGACCGACTCCGGCTTGTCATACGCCCAGATCCGCAGCGGGTAGCCGAACTGGTCAGGATCGCCGTTGCAGTGCGTGATGACGACGTCGCCGGCCTTGAAACGGGTGACGTCGGCGCCCACCTCGACGACCTCGCCCACGGCCGAATTGCCGGGATAGATACGGCCGCCGCGGGCCTCGGCGATGTTGACGGTGTCGGCCAGCGCGGCGTGGTCGACGTTGTGCTCACCCGAGACCGCCAGCACCCTCATGTGCACGTCGTTGGGACCGACGTCGCGCAGCTCGAGCTTGTCGAGCGCGATGACGTTGGCCACATCCATCTTTTCCACGTCGCCACCCACCCGTTCGCGCTCGCGCGCGACGGCGTCGGCGGTGATGGCGTAAGCCCGCACTGTCTTGCCCATAGGGCGGTGAACCTAGCCCGCCCGTCTGCGACGAATGTCACCGTCCGAACGCCGATCGGAGCCGGTACCCTCATGGCAACGCGCCCGGCGGGCGCGGGACAAAGGGGGAAGTGCCGTGGCAGGGGGGCCACACCAGATGACGGAGGGTGCGCGGCACGAGCTGACGCCCGCGGCCGTGCGAAGTATGAAGCACCGCGCGCTCGTGCGCGTCATCAGCATCGGCGTCGCATACATCCTTCTCGGGATCACCCTGTTCCTGCTGGTGGTAGAGACGCCGGCGGGAGTGTCGGCCCGAGATCTGTTCAGCGCCATGCTCCCGAGCGCGATCGTGCTCACCCTCACCGTGGTGCCGCTGGCCTCCGTGGTGCACAGCCGC
>JACDEA010000189.1 GCA_013816725.1 Actinomycetota bacterium | reverse complement strand
GGCGCCCACATTGAGGCCGTCGGGAGTGTAGGCCACCTTCAGCGCGACAACGCCGTCGCGAAGCGTCGACCACAGCTCGCCGGACTCTTCGGTCGTGAGCGCTTCGACGTCGCCCACGTGCCGGGCGGGCAGCACCATCAGGTGGCCGCTCGTATATGGATACGCGTTGAGCACGGCGACGCACGTCGGCCCGCGCGTGAGGATGTATTCGCCGCCGTCGACGACGCGGCAGAGCACGCAGCGCCCGGCGTCGGTCTCGGCCGCGCCGGCCACGTATTCGCCCCGCCACCCCGCCCACAAGCGCTCGAGCGGCACCTACCAGCGCGCCTTGGTCGCGACCTCGGCGCGCAGCCGCTCGATGAACTCGTCGATCGGCACGTCGCGATCGGGCCGTTCGTCGCCCCGGTGGTTGACGCCCACCGTGCCGCCCTCGATGTCCTGGCCGCCGACGACGAGGATGTATGGCACCTTTTGCAGCTTGCCGTGGCGGATGCGGGCGCCGAGCGGTTCGTCGGCCTCCACCAGTTCGACGCGGTATCCGTCGTCGAACAGCCGGTCGACGACACCCCTGGCGTACTCGCGGTGGTCGGCGGCCACCGGGAGCACCTGCACCTGGACGGGCGCCAGCCAGGTGGGGAAGTTGCCGGCGTAGTGCTCGAGCAGGAACCCGACGAAGCGCTCGTGCGACCCGAGGGGCGCACGGTGGATGACCGCCGGGTGCTCCTGTACGCCGTGGGCATTGGTGAAGCGCAGGTCGAATCGCTCGGGCATGTACAGGTCGAGTTGGTTGGTCGACGCCGCGAACTCACGCCCGATCGCCGAGCGGATGATGAAGTCGACCTTGGGCCCGTAGTGGGCGGCGCCACCTAGCTCTTCGACGTAGGGGATGCCCGACTCCTCCATGGCGTCGCGGGTCAGCCGCTCCGCCTCTTCCCACATGTCGTCGTCGCCGTGGTACTTCTCGGTGTTCTTGGGGTCCTTGAGCGCGAGCACCATGTGGAAGTCGTCGATGCCGAGCGCCTCGTAGTAGTACGCGTGCAGCCGCATCACCGCGAGGAACTCCTCTTTGGCGTCGGCCTTAGAGCAGTAGATGTGCGCGTCGTTCTGGGTGAACCCGCGAGCGCGCATCAACCCGAACAGCGCGCCCGACTTCTCGTAGCGGTAGACGTTGCCGTACTCGGCATAGCGAAGCGGCAGCTCGCGGTAGCTGTGCGCCCGGGCCTTGAACACCATGTGGTGGTGCGGACAGTTCATGGGCTTGAGGTAGTAGTCGTCGCCGTCGATGTCGATGGGCGCGTACAGGTCCTCCTGGTAGTACGGGAGGTGGCCGGACGTGCGGAACAGCGCACCGCGGGCGATGTGCGGCGTGACGACGCGCTGATAGCCCCAGCGTCGTTCGGTCTCGCGGGCCCACGCCTCCAGCTCGTCGCGGATGACGGTGCCTTTGGGGAGCCACAGGGGCAGGCCCCGGCCGACGTCGGGGTCGAAGGCGAACAGGTCCAGTTCCTCGCCCAGCTTGCGGTGGTCACGCTTCTTGGCCTCCTCGAGCCGCCACAGGTGCTCGTCGAGCTGGGCCTTGGACTCCCACGCGGTGCCGTAGACCCGCTGGAGCTGGGGCCGCTTCTCGTCGCCCCGCCAGTAGGCGGCGGCCAGGTTGAGCAGCTTGAAGTGGCCCAGCCGCTTGGTCGACGGCACGTGCGGGCCGCGGCAGAGGTCGACGAAGCGATCGGTGTTGCGATACGCGCTGACGACGCCGGCCTCGGCGCCTTCAGTGGCGGCCATGTCGCCTGTATCGGCGGTGTCGGCTTCGCGGACCCCGTGGATGATCTCGACCTTGAAGGGCTGGTCGGCGAACAGCTCGAGGCCCTCGTCGACCGAGTGCTCCTCGCGGACGAACGGCTGGTCCTCGGCCACGATCTCGCGCATGCGCGCTTCGATGCGCTCGAGGTCCTCGTCGGTGAAATGCTGGCCGTCGGGCAGCTCGAAGTCGTAGTAAAAGCCGTCCTTCACCGGCGGGCCGATGGCGAACTTGGCGCCCGGCCACAACTGAAGGACGGCCTGGGCCATCACGTGGGACGTCGAGTGCCGCAGCACGGCGCGGCCTTCCTCGCTGGTGTCGGTGATCACGCTGACCTCGGCGCCGTCGGGAAGCGGGGCGGTGAGGTCGACTTCGTGGCCGTTGACGACGCCGGCGACGGCGGCCTTGGCCAGGCTCCGGCCGATAGACGCGGCCAGATCCGCAGTGGTGGCGCCGGCGGGAAGCCCCTTCGAGGACCCGTCGGGCAACGTCACGCTGATCTGGTCGGCCATTCGTTCAGGCTAACGGCCGAATTCGCAAGCTCTAACGGCAATCCCGCCCGAACAACCCTCGCTGGGACGCGCTGAGGGCGGCCTCCGGAGAGGCCGCCCTCATACAACCTGGCGTGCTGGGCGCCGGGTCTGCGTCTGTTGCGATCTACCGGTTGCTGCGGACCCGGACCGGCACGAAGCGCCGACCCACGATCACGCCGGCGATCATCAGCATGCCGATCAGCAGGAACACCGTGGTGTTCGTGCCGGTGCGGGCCAGCCGAGTGACGGGGACTGCGCCGTTGTTCACGGGGGCTGCGAAGTTCGAGCCCGTGGCCAGCGAGGCGACCTTGAAACTCGCACCGCCACCCAGGACACCGAGGACCCGGCTGGCTTGCGGCAGCGCACCGTTCAGCGTGCCCATGAGGCCACCGACCACCGGTACCGTGCCGCCGGCGCCCGTGATGGCCGCACCGATCCCGCTGGCGGGCAGCAGGCCGTTCACGATGCCGAGCAGGTTCGCCGGCGGGTTGATGCTGACACCCAGACCGGTGATGCCGGCCAGCGAGCGGTTGTAGCCGTTCGAGGAGGAGACACCGTTGGTGCTGGGCTTGTCGAAGAACTTCACCGAGATCAAGCCGGCCAAATCAGGGCTGATCGAGCCGAGGACCCCGTCGAGGGTGCCCTGGACCGAGTTCACCAGGCTGGTCACCTGACCGAGCGTCGCACCGAGGTCCAGACCCGAGAGCACGGGCAGGTTGCCGATGGAGACGCCACCGAGGGTGCCGACCACCTCGGACTTGCTGTCCGCCGCGGTGGCCGCCGCCTTGGTGACCGTACCGACCTTCAGCCCGTTGAGCTTCAGAAGGTTGAGGCCGTTGAGCGAGTCCAGCGCAGTGGTGAGGACGCCGTTGAGCAGGCCGGTGACCTGCGTGAGCAGGGTGGTCACCTGGGTCGGGTTCGGGATGACGCCCCCGACCTCGACCGGGAGGTTCAGGCCGCCCAGGGTGCTCTGCAGCGGAGCAGGCAGAGCATTGAACGGCGTCGTCGCCGTGGCGGCGGTCAGCGAGGCGATCGTGCTGTTGAGCGTCGTGGTGAAGCTCTCCAGCGACACGCCGGCGGGAATGCCGGCGACCGGGACGCCCAGCTTGGTCAGCAGACCGCTGATCGCGCCCACCGGCAGGTTGGCCGGGTCGATGCCGAGGCCGCGGAGCAGTGCCCCGAGGTTGAGCACCGAGAGGGCGTTCACGTCGATGGAACGGTTGCCGTCCGCCGACGCCGACGCCGCGGTGGCGCCGAGCGAGGAGGTGACTGAGTCAACCGAGATGAGCCCGCCGAGGATGCCGACGTTGTCGAGCACCTTGCCGGTGAGACCGGAGGTAGCGGTGCCGCCGTTGATCGCCGACGTCAGGTTGATCGAGGGCAGGGTGCCGGACAGGATCGCCGGCCCGATCACCGGTACCAGCGTGCTGAGGTTGAGTGCCGGCGTAGCGACCGGTGAAACGCCGCCCGGAGCCTTGGACTCGGCCAGCGGGGTGCTGAGGTTGTTCAGAGCCGGCAGCAGTGCCGAAGTCGCCTTGATGGCGAACGTCTGGCTGAATGCCGACACCGGCCCCACTGCGGGATCGATCGTGGCCTTGGCGTCGTCGCCGAGGACACGGAGATGCAGGGCGGAGCCGTTCGAACCGAGAGCGACGTCGAGCAGCGACGTCGTGGCCTCGGTGGTTCCGATACCCGTGGTCGTGGCGTGCGCCTGCCCCATGGAGGCGAACGCCGCGATAAGAGCGACAACAGTGGCGGCCGCAGCCAACCGGAGCTTGTGCATTAATTCCCCTAGCCTTGAAATTGGATAACTCCCACGACGAGAGTGCGGGCTGGGCGGCTAGAGGGCCATGGCGCAGCCGGGTCATTTGCGGGAACCCGAAGTGACTAGTCACCCCCGTCGAATTCCGGCGAATCGGACACCTGGCATGCGCGTTGAGGCCGCCGGGGGACCCGTAGACTGGTTAATTCAGCACCGAGTCCAGGGGAGCAGGCCCGCTGTTCGAGCAAATCACCGCCAATAAGCGCCGCTCGGTGCTGCTCATCCTGGCGTTCGTAATCGTCGTCGTGCTGGCCGCGTGGGGATTCAACGCCGTGATCGGCTACGGGCCGTTCGGCATTCTCATCGCCCTGGTTGTCGCAGTGGGGCTGTCGGCCGCCTCCTACTGGAAGTCGGACGCGGTCGCGCTGGCCATGAGCCATGCCCGCCCGGCCGACCCCGTCGAGCAGGCGCGCCTGCACAACCTGGTCGAGGGCCTTTGCATCGCCGCCGGGCTCCCGAAGCCCCGCCTGTTCGTGATCGACGACGAGGCGCCCAACGCCTTCGCCACCGGCCGCAACCCGCAGCACGCGGCGCTGGCGGTCACCACGGGCCTGCTCGAAAAGATGAACCGGGTCGAGCTGGAGGCCGTGTTGGCCCACGAGCTGAGCCACGTCAAGAACTACGACATCTTGGTATCCACCATCGCGGTGACGATGGTCGGCATGGTGGCCCTGTTGAGTGATTGGGCGTTCCGCTTCATCTGGTGGGGGGGCGGCCGGCGCGGCCGTCGTGGTGGCGACGGGGCCGGCGCCGGCGCGATCGTGGCCGTGATCGGCTTCGCCACGCTGTTGCTGATGCCGCTCGTCGCCAAACTCATGCAGTTCGCCATCAGCCGTCGCCGCGAAGCGCTGGCCGACGTGTCGGGCGTGGCGCTCACGCGGTACCCGCCGGGCCTCATCGCCGCGCTGGAAAAGCTGCGGGACGACACCACAGTGGTGCACTCGGGCTCACGCGCCACCGCACACCTGTGGATCGAGGCGCCCGTCGCCCGGAGCGAATCGGAGGGGAAGCTGGCATGGGTCGGCCGTATGTTCAACACGCACCCGCCGCTCGACGAGCGCATCGCCGCGCTCCGCGACCTGTGAGCCGGCGACCTGTGAGGCGGCGACCTGTGAGGCGCGCCCGGTTCGCAGCGGTCGTGGCCGTTGCAGCCCTCGTCGCTGCCGGCTGCGGCGGCGGCAAGTCCGATAAGAAGCAGACCCCGGCGACCACGGCAGCGCCCGAAGCG
>JACDEA010000188.1 GCA_013816725.1 Actinomycetota bacterium | reverse complement strand
GCCCCGTCCCGGTCCGCGCTCGCTCACCGTGCGCTGGGTGTAGGGCAGGAGCGCGATCTCGCGGGCGGTCTTGATGGCCACCGCCACCTCGCGCTGGTGCTGCGCGCAGTTGCCGGTGACCCGGCGGGCCCGGATCTTGCCCCGGTCGCTCATGAACCGCCGCAGGAGATTGGCGTCCTTGTAGTCGACCCACGCGATGTGGTCCTTGCAGAAGATGCAGACCCGCTTCTTGTTGTTCCGGCCACCGCGGCCGGTGTCCTTGGGGCCGCGCTTCGTGCGGTCACGGTCGCGGTCGCGGTCGCCCCCGCCTCGTCCCGCCATCTCAGGCAGCCTCGCTTCGCTCGGCTGAGATGGCAAGGGCCGCTCTACCCATGGTTCGCTCGCTGCGCTCGCTCACTAAAAGGGCTCCTCGTCGTAGGGCGGCGGCTCGCTGTCGGACGGCCGGGTTCCGCCGCCCACCGGGGCCGGCGCGCCGTCGTCGGGCGTGCGCCGCTCGTTGCGCTCGATCGCGGCCGTCGCCCACCGAAGGCTGGGCCCGATCTCGTCGGCCACGACCTCGACCACCGAGCGCTTGTCGCCCTCTTGGGTCTGCCACGAGCGCTGCTCGAGGCGTCCGGTGACGATCACCCGCGAGCCCTTGGCCAGGGACTGGCTGGCGTTCTCGGCCATCTCCCGCCAGCAGATGACGTTGAAGAACGAGGTGGCCTCTTCCCACTCGTTGGTCTGGCGGTTCTGCCAGCGGCGGTTGACCGCTACGCCGAAGGTGGCATTGGCCTGGCCGCTCGGCGTGAACCGCAGCTCAGGGTCGCGGGTGATGTTGCCCACGAGGGTGACGGAGTTTCCGTTCGACATTCGAAATCACGCTCCAATCGGATCGGTTGCGCTGCTGGGGGTGTCGCCGCGGGGGCGGCGCGTGGTCTTGGCCAGCGCCTCCTTGGGGAGGCGGATCACCTTGTGGCGGAGAACTTCGTCCGCGAGCGTGAGCATCCGCTCCAGGTCGGCGATGGCCGCCGGCTCGGAACTCACGTTGACGAGGGCGTAATAGCCCTCCCATCGGTGGTCCAGCTCATACGCGAACCGCCGTTTGCCCCACCGCTCCACGTTGTTGACGGTGGCGCCGCGCTCGGTGAGGAGACCGGTGGCCCGGTGCACCGACGCCTGAATGGCGTCGTCTTCGAGACCGGCGTCGATGATGATCACTACTTCGTACGGCCGCATGTGCGGTCGCTCACCTCCCTCTGGACCCGCGCCCTACGGCGTCGGGGCCCCCTCGGTAGGGGGCAGGGTTCGATTGGAACCGGGTCAGTGTAGTCCGAAGCCGCCGTCGGAGCTGTAGTTCGAGCGATGTAACAGTCGTCGTCGAGCGTTCCACCAGCCGCAGTATCGCGGCCGGGTGTAACAGCCCGATAGGGGGAGTTTTCAGCAGCCGGAGTGGCCGACGCGCAACGCGGAGCCGGGGCCGACGCCGAGACGGCCGAGGCCGCCCTTGGCCACCTCGAGTGCGAACTTGAACGGTTTGGTCGCCCGTATGGTCGGACACGAGCCGATATCGGCGCACGGTTCGAGGTCGTTGGTTGACACGAACTGGCCCTGCCCGTCGAACCAGGCCACTGACAGCGCTATCGGCACGCGCCGGTTGTAGAAGTACACCTGCTTTGGGTCGATTGCGGTCGGAAAGGCGAAGACCATGGCGTCGTACCCACCGAAGTCGCGGCGACCCATCATCCCGGTCTGGCGCTGTGTGTCGTCGGCGGCCAGGAGCGCGCAGAAGTCGTCGGTCACCGCACCGTGTTCGATAGTGAACGCGATCGTGCCGAATCCGGGCACGCCCTGGCGCGGAGCCAGCGCCGGGTCCTTGGGCCCGTTGGCCCCCACGGCTACGAAAACGATGAAGCCGACGATTATCGAAGCGCCGATCAACCACCACAGAAATCGCACGCCACCCTCGGTGTCGAGGGAGGTTGCCAGACGGCTCACGCGCTCTTGCTAGCACCTCTGGTATTCGCGGTACTGCCATAGAGCCCCAGCGCGCGCGACGTGTCGTCGGAGAGGTGATAGCTCTCGGCGTCGGAGGGGAACCGCCGCGAACGAACGTCGGCGGCATAGGCCGTCATCGCCGCCACCGCGTCGTCCTTGAGGGACGCGTAGCGCCGCACGAACTTCGGTCGCACGCGGTCTTCGATGCCCAGGAGATCGTGGAAGACGAGCACCTGGCCGTCGCAGGCAGCCCCGGCGCCGATGCCGATGGTGGGCACCGACACCGCCTCGGTCACCAGGCGGGCGACGGTATCGGGGACCGCTTCGAGAACGATGGCGAAGCACCCGGCGTCGGCCAGGGTCACCGCGTCGTCGACGAGCTGCGTGGCCGCGTCGGCCAGCTTCGCCTGCACCTTGAAGCCTCCGAGCGCGTGGATCGACTGCGGCGTGAGGCCGAGGTGGCCCATCACCGGTACCTCGGCGTCGAGAATCCCCCGCACCATGGCCAGCCGCTTGGCGCCGCCTTCGAGCTTGACCGCCTGGGCGCCGGCCCGGATGAGGGCGGCGGCGTTGCGGACGGTGTCCTCCACGCTGACGTGGTAGCTCAGCCACGGCAGGTCGCCGACGATCAGAGGGCGGGGCTTGGCCCGGGCGACCGCGGCGGTGTGATGGGCCATGTCCTCGATCGTGACCTGGAGCGTGTCCTCGTAGCCGAGGACGACCATGGCCAGCGAGTCGCCGACGAGGATCATGTCGACGCCGGCTTCGTCGGCGATGCGCGCGCCGGGCGCGTCGTACGCCGTGACCATCACCAGCGGCTCGCCCCCTTTGCGGGCGCGAACGTCGGGAACAGTCACCCGTGTAGCGGTAGCAGGCATGTCGCCCTCCTCCCCGTCCAGCGCCACATGGCTGCCGGCGGTACGCAGAAGTATAGGTTCAGGGGCGGTGGCCCGTGTCTGTGAGAACTGCGGCGGCGAGGACGACGAGATGGTGCTCGTCCGCCGCACCTACGTGGTGCCAGAGTCCTGGGACACGCCGGGCTCGGCCACCACGCTCGACGAGCCGGAACTGTGGTGCTGGTCGTGCCGGTCGCAGTATCCGCACGAGCCCGTCGACCAGTAGTTCATCGCTGGTAGCCCGGGGAGTTGCGCTCGACTAGTAGCGCCGTCGTCGCGTGGTCGTGGTCTGGCGCGGCGGCCGTTGGGTCGACGGCGGTGGGTTCCACGTCGGCGCCGGGTTGTACGTCGGCGGCGGCTCGATACCGGACGGACCGGTCGTGGTGGTGGCGCTCCTGAACGACGTCGTCGTGCGGCCGGCCACGCTCGCCACCGACGTGGTGGAACCGGCGTAGGGGATGCGGTCGCCCTTCAGGACGTCGCCGGGGAACGAGGTGACGTCGGGGAACGAGCCGAGGTCCAGGTTGCGCGTGGCCTGGCTCATGAAGCGCTTGAAGATCGTGGCCGGGAAGCTGCCGCCGCTGACTTTGACGCCGCGGACGTTTTCCATCGTGTGGACGGTGCCTTCGGGATAGCCCATCCACACCGCCGTCGTGAGCTTGGTCGTCGACCCCACGAACCACGCGTCGCCGTAGTCGTTGGTGGTCCCGGTCTTGCCGACCAGAGACCCGGCCGGACCGAACGCGGCGCCGGTTCCCGTCCCCCGTTCGACGACCTGGCGCAGCACGAAGTTCACGACGTCGGCCTGCTTGGTGGCGAGCACGCGTTTGCGCACGGGCTTGGCCGGCGCCTTGAACAACACCCGGCCCCTGGCGTCCCTCACCTCGAGGATGGTGCGGGTGTCGACCCGCTCGCCGCGGTTGCCGAACGTGGAGAACGCTCCGGCCATCTCCATCGGCGAGACCTCGGCGGTGCCGAGCACGAGTGAGTTGACCGCCGGCAATGGTGACTTGATGCCGAGCTGTTCGGCCATCGACTTCAGCTTCGACGCGCCGAGCTTGACGACCAGTTGCGCGTACACGGTGTTGATCGAGTTGCGCGTGGCATCAATCAGGTTGACGCTCCCGCCGAAGTCCTTGTTCTCGTAGTTCTCCACCGCCCAGTCCTTGCCGTTGTCGGCGTGCGGCAGTACGACCTTGGCCGGCGCCGGGAACGACGATTCGACCGTGTACCCCTGGCGCACCGTCTCGGCCAGCAGGAACGGCTTGAACGTGGAGCCGGCCTGGCGTCCAAGACCGCCGCCTCCCCGGCCGACCGCAAGGTTGACCTTGGCTTCCTTGAAGTTCTCCCCGCCGACCATGGCCTTGACGTTGCCGTTGTCGTCCACGGCCACCAGCGCGCCGGCGGGGTCACCCGGCTGGTTCAGCGTGTTGCGGTACACCGCGTTGTACGCCTGCTCCTGCATGCGGCGATCGAGCGTGGTCTTGACCACGAGTCCGGCGCCGAACACCTTGGTGCCTCCGTATTGGCGCTGCAGTTGCTGGCTCACGTAGTCGACGAAGTAACCGGTGCTGCTCTCGTCGACGATCTTGGGCTCGAGCTTCTCCTGGTTGATGACGTAGGTGGCAACGGGGCTGTTCTCGACGTCGGCTACGTCGGCGCCGGAGATCATCCCGGTGTGGCGCATGGCCACCAGCGTCCGGTGGCGGCGGTCGTCGGCCACCGCAGGGGCACGCAGCGCGTCGGCGACCTGCGGCGCCCGGATGAGGCCGGCGAGATAGGCGGCCTCGCGTAGGCCGATCACGTCGATGTCCTTGCCGAAGTAGGCCCGGGACGCCGCCTCGACGCCCCACGCGCCGCGACCGAAGTAGATGGTGTTGAGGTAGCGCTCGAGGATGTCGCGCTTGCTCAGCTTGCGCTCGACCTTGATCGACAACGCCGCCTCGCGCACCTTGCGCCACACGGTGCGGTCGGCGCCGACGTAGGTGTTCTTCACGTACTGCTGGGTGATCGTGGACCCACCCTGGAGCGAGCTGCGGTTGCGGACGTCGTTGGCGAAGGCCCGCATGATGCCGACGGGATCGACGCCGCTGTGGCCGAAGAAGTTGCGGTCCTCGGTGGCCAGCACCGCTTGCTGCACGACGCGTGGGACCTCGGACAGCTTCACGTTTACGCGGTCGACGCCGCCGGTGAGCGAGGCCAACCGGGCGCCGGTCACGTCGGTGAGGAACGTGGTCTGGACCTTGATCTTGTCGGGGTCTGGCGGCAGCGGGACCCGGATCATCACGTAGGCCGCCGCGGCCAGGCCGGTGAAACCCAGGAACACTGCGAAGAACAGGGCCCGGCGATGCCGCCAGCCCCAGCCGGGCCGCTTGGCTCTGCTCGCCCGCGGGCCTCCCGTGCGGCGGGTGCCGGCACGGGCTCGTGCTGCGGGTTTTGCGGGCATTGGCTCGAGTGGGGTCAGTGCAGGCGGACGACGGACACTACCAACCACCCGGCGCTGGCCAGCGT
>JACDEA010000187.1 GCA_013816725.1 Actinomycetota bacterium | reverse complement strand
CGCGGCTCGCACCTCGCCGTGGTGGTCGTGCAGGAGGCGGGTGCAGCGCTCGTAGTTGGCGTCGGTCTCTTCCTTGCGGGCGAACACCGGCGACGGCCACCCTTCGGCCGCGGCCTGCACGGTCTCGGCGTCCCAGTACGCGCCCTTGACCAAGCGCACCGTCACCGGTGTCGACCGGAACGACGACCAGGCAACGATGCGCGCCAGGTCGTCGAGCGAATCCTTGAGATAGGCCTGGATGACGACGCCGGCCTGGAGACCGGTCAGCTCCGGCTCGTCCAGCAACTCGGTGAACAGGCGCAATGTTAGGCCCTTCACGTCGTACTGCTCCATGTCGAAGTACACGAACGCGCCGCGGTCGCGCGCCGACCGCAGGATCGGGCGCAGGCGGGCCTTGGCCTGGGCTATCCCCTCCTCGGCGGTGAGCGGCGCATAGAGCGACGCCAGTGCGGTGGGCTTCAGGCTCACGTTGGCCCGGGGCAGCGGGCCAAAGTCGTCGCGGTCGAGGTGGTCGTCCGGCGCCCAGCGGGCGGTGGCGGTCACCAACGCGTCCAGCAACTCGGCGACCCGGGCCGCGTACCGGTCGGCTTCGTCCTCGGTGACCGTCTTCTCGCCGAGGAGGTCGACGGTGAAGGCGCTGCCCGACCGCCACAACCGGTGCAGGCTCTCGGCCGCCTCCGACGGTGATGAGCCGACGATGAACTGCTGCGCCATGCGGCCGATGTTGCGACGGGCGACCGACGCCGAGAGGTGACCACCGCCAGGGAGGTGGTCGGCCAAGCCCACGCTGAGGTCCACCAGCTTGGGCGCGTCGCCGGCGTCGAAGTACTCGCGCAGGTGTCGCAGAACGTCCCCGTCGTTGGTGGTGGCCGGGAAGACGTCGACGAAGCGGAACAGCTGGGTCTTGAAGCTGGGGTGCGACATCGCCCAGCCGAGCATGCGCTCGCTCCACCACGACATGCGGTAAACGCCGGCCTTCTCGTCGTCGCCCAGCCCGGCGATTCGGCGCGCCAACTCGGTTGTCTGGTCGTCGAGGCCAGCAGACCGCGCCATCGGGGCCACGGTACCGTTCCGCCGATGCGCGACATGACAGCCGAGGAGACCCGCACGTTCCTGCTCGAAGGCACCCGCACCGGGAAGCTGGCCACGGTGCGCCGCGACGGACGACCGCACGTGGCGCCGATCTGGTTCGTGCTCGACGGCGACGACGTCGTGTTCAACACCGGCAAGGACAGCCTCAAGGGCAAGGCACTCGAAAGGGACCGCCGCGCTGCGCTCCTGGTGGACGACGAGCGACCGCCGTTCGCCTACGTGCTCGTCGAGGGCACCTGCTCGATCAGCGAAAACCTCGACGAGATGCTCGAGTGGGCGACACGTATCGGCGGTCGCTACATGGGCGTCGGCAACGCCGACGCGTTCGGGCGCCGCAACGCGGTGCCAGGCGAGCTGCTCGTTCGTATCCACCCGACGAAGGTCATCAGCCGGGCCGAGATCGCGTCGTGACTTATGCCTCGTTCGATGTGCACGCGGCGACGCAGCGCGGCTTTACGCAGGCCTATGTCCGTGAGGGTGTGGGCGGCAAGCCAGCGCTCCTGGTGCACGGCTGGCCCGAGACCAAGCGCATCTGGTGGCGCAACATCGCGCCGCTGGCCGCCGCCGGCTTCGAGGTCATCGCCCCCGACCTGCGCGGCTTCGGCGACTCCGACGTCGGTCCCGACGGCTTTCACGACATCTCGGCTCACGCCCGTGACCTCTACTCGCTGGTGCACGACGACCTCGGCCACGGGTCGGTGGTCGCCGTTGGCGGCGACCTAGGGGGTCCGGTCATCCAGGACCTGTCGTTGCGGTATCCCGGGTTCGTGGAACGGATGGTCCTGTTCAACTCGCCCGTGCCGTACGTGAAGGACGCCATGGCGTCGATGCGCACCCGGCCGCCGCTCGAGGCGTCGGACTACTTCATCCGCCAGGGCACCGACCCCGACGCCCTGGCGGCCGAGCTGGACACCCCGGACAAGCGGCGGCGCTACATCGCCGCGTTCTACACGTCGAGGTTCTGGGCCCATCCCGGCGCGTTCACCCCCGAAGATGTCGCCTTCATGACCGAGCCGTTCGCCGACGGCGCCAAGCTACGGGCCGGGTGGGGCGCCTACGAGAGTGCGTTCAGCGAGGCCCGTCGCAGCGAGCCATCGGCCATGGCCGCGCCCAACCCCACGCCGACTGCGATCCTGTTCGGCACGGCCGACCACGTGCTGTATCCCGACTTCGACCGCATGTGTGAGGTGGTGTTCCCCAACCGGGTCGGCCCCTTCCTCCTCCGCGACTGCGGCCACTTCGTGCAGTGGGAGCGGGCCGACATCCTCAACAACACCATCACCGCCTTCTGCCACTGACCTCCGCTGGCCCAAGCCCCACAAAGCGCGTGGTCAGCGGCGTTCCCAGTTCGGGTCGAGCTGGTGGAGGAACTCGTCGCAGCGGGCGGCTTCGTCGGCCTCGCCGATCGACGCGGCCACCCGGCGCAAGCCGTCGAGAGCGCGTAGGAACCCGCGGTTATCGGCGTTGCGCCAACGCACGTAGCCCGACCCCCGCCAGCCGGCGGCGCGCAAGGCGTCGAGACCGCGGTGGTAGCCGACGCGGTAGAAGGCGTAGGCGGCGACGGGATCATCGGCTTCCGACAATTCGCCGAGGCGAGCCCAGCCCTCGAGCGACCGCGGGTGGTCGGCCACGACCGGAGCGGCGTCCTGGCGACTGGCGGCGGCGTCGAGACGGGCCGTCACGTCGGGGGGCTCCGGCGGCAACACCGTCTCGGGGAGGCCTCGCGGGATCGACACGTCGGACATACGCGCATCGTGGCACAGTCACACGCCGTGGATGGCTGCCTGTTCTGCTCGATCGTCGCCGGCGACGTCGCCGCCCACGTCGTCCTCGACGAGGCCGAGGTGGTTGCGTTCCTCGACACCCGGCCGGTCTTCAAGGGCCATGTCCTCATCGTCCCCCGCCAGCACGTCGACACCCTGATGGACCTTCCCGGTGCGCTCGTAATGCCACTGTTCACCGCCGCGCAGCGGATCGGCCGGGCCCTCGAAGCTCCTGGCGGGCTGGACGCCGACGGCGTATTCGTGGGCATCAACAATCGGATCAGCCAGAGCGTGCCCCACCTGCACGTGCACGCGGTCCCCCGCCGCCGCAAGGACGGCCTCCGCGGCTTCTTCTGGCCCCGCACGAAGTACGCCGACGACGACGAGGCCGCCGGGTTCGCCGCCCGCATCGCCGCGGCCATCGACGGCTAGCGTCCGCGCTGCCGTGGACCTCCTCCTCGTACGTCACGCCGAGCCCGTTCGCATCGAGGACGCCGACGGTCCGGCCGACCCGCCCCTGCGCGGCCGGGGGCACCGCCAAGCCGCGCTGGCCGCAGCATGGCTGGCCGGTGAACGGCTGGACGCCATCTGGGCCAGCCCGCTGCGCCGGGCGCGCGAGACGGCCGAGGCCATCGCCGTGGCCCACGGCCTCACCGTCGAGATCGACGAAGACCTGGCCGAGTTCGACCGCGAGGCGGCCAGCTACATCCCGTTCGAGGAGCTGCGCGAGACCAAGGACGAGCGCTACCTGGCGATGACCGAGGATCGCCTGCAGGATCTCGACATCGACCCACAGACTTTCCAGGAAGGCGTGGTGCGCGCCGTCGAGCGGGTGATCGAAGCCAATCCCGGACGCAAGGTTGGCGTCGTGTGTCACGGCGGGGTGATCAACGCCTACATCGCCCACATCCTCGAAATACCCAAGATGCTTTTCTTCGAGCCGGCCTACACGAGCATCCATCGCATCGCCGCCTCACGGGCCGGGCACCGCTCGGTCGTCGCACTCAACGAGATGGCGCACCTGCGCAACGTCGCGCTGGAGGACTAGCCCAGCGTCAGAAGGTGGTGGTCGCGCTTGCCCTTGCGCAGTACCACGTGGCGCCCGTGGAGCAGATCAGCCGACGACAGCGCGTAGTCGATGTCGTCGACCCGGCGGTTGTTGACGTACACGCCGCCCTGGCTGATCGTCTTGCGGGCGTCACCCTTGGACTTCGACAGGCCACTCTGAACCAGCGCGTCCACCAGCGCAACGCCGTCGCCGCCGGCCTGCGACGACGGCGCGTCGCTGAACACGTCGAGCAGCGTGGCCTCGTCCAGCTCGGCGATGGCCTCGGTGAACAACACCTCGGCCGCCCGCTGGGCGCGACCGGCCTCTGGCGCGCCGTGCACCAACGCGGTGACCTCCCACGCCAGCGCGCGTTGCGCTTCACGGCGTTCGGGGTGCGACGCGGTGGCTTCGTCCAGCTCCTCGATGCGCTCGCGGTCGAGGAACGTGAACCACCGCAGCCGCATGCCGACGTCGGCGTCGTCGGTGCGCACCCAGTACTGAAAGAACTGGTACGGGCTGGTGCGCGTCGGATCGAGCCACACGGTGGTGCGGGCGTCGCTCTTGCCCATCTTCGAGCCGTTGTCGGTGGTGAGCAGCGGCCACGTCAGCCCGTACGCGGTGTCGGCCCGCAGCCTACGGATGAGGTCGATGCCCTCGGTGATGTTGCCCCACTGATCGCTGCCGCCGATCTGGAGCCGACAGTGATGCTCGTCGTAGAGGTGGAGGTAGTCGAACGCCTGCAGGAGCATGTAGGTGAACTCGGTGAACGAGATGCCCTGCTCACGCCCCTCGAGGCGGTTGCGCACGGAGTCCTTGCGGATCATCTCGTTGACGCTGAAGTGCTTGCCGACGTCGCGCAGAAAGTCGGTGAGGGTCAGCTTCCGCAGCCACTGCCCGTTGTCGGTGACGATGGGCGCCAGCTTGGCGGCGCGGCCGTCGGCGTCGAGGAGCCTCTCGACCTGGTGGCGGATGGCGACGACATTGGCCTCGAGGTCGGCCTCGCTCAAGAGCAACCGTTCCTCGTCGCGCCCGCTCGGGTCGCCGATGAGGCCGGTACCGCTCCCGATCAACGGCACGACCTGGTGCCCGGCCAGCTGCAAGCGCCGCAGGGTGAGAACGCCGATCAGGTGACCCGGGTGCATGCTCGGGCCGGTGGGGTCGATGCCGCAGTAGACGGTGAGGAAGTCGTCGTCGAGGAGGGGCCCCAGCGCGGGGTCCGTCACCTGGTGGACGAGGCCGCGCCATTGGAGGTCTTCCCACACTTTTGACATCCGTGTCAGCCTGCCATGGGCCAGCCATGATGACGCCAATGGTTTCCCAGACGTTCCGCCCGCCCCGTCCGGTCGACCTCGCCCTCACGTTGTCGCCGCTCGTCCGCGGGCGGGGTGACCCAACGATGACGTTCCGGCCCGACGGCGTGTGGCGGGCGACCCGCACGATTGACGGGCCGGCGACGATCCGCGTGACGTCGGATGGTACGGACATCAC
>JACDEA010000186.1 GCA_013816725.1 Actinomycetota bacterium | reverse complement strand
GAACACGTCGCTCACCGAGTGGCGCCGGGCCGAAGACGACCGCGAGTGGACCCTCGTCCGCTTCAACGACGCCGCCCACCTCGCCGACCTCTAGCTCCGAAGAATGGATCAGTCGGTGGCGATTTCGACGAGGAGGCCGAAGTGGTCGCTGGCGAAGGTGCCGGTGATGGCGCGGTCGCAGACGACGCGGGCCGACTCGACCCGGCCCTTGGCGTCGTGGCGCCAGCCGACGAACACGTAGTCGATTCGACGGTCGGGCTCGCGCGCCGCGTGGGCATACGGGTTGCGGTTGTCCCACGTGATGCCGGGTCCACCTCCGCCGGCGACCCGCCAGGCGTCCTGGTAGTACACGCTGCGGCCGCCCAGCGTGGCCGAGCCGGTGAGGAACCGGATCTCGGTGGCGTCGGGCTCGGCGTTGAAGTCGCCGGCCAGGATGGGCGGGAGGGCGGCGGCGCTGTCGCCGTGCGCGTCGACGAACGACGCGATCTCCTGCACCTGCGTTTCGCGGGTGACGCCGTCGTCGAACTTCCAATTGAGGTGGGTCGCGAACACGTCGTGTCCGCCCGTGCGGGCATGCAGCACGCACCGGCGCACGTCGTCAGGCTTGGTCTCGCCGGCCAGCGGCATCGAGTGCTCTTCGTCGACGGGCCATCGACTCAGGACCGCGTTACCGAACAGCCCGATGTCACCCCACAGCGGCTCGCCGGCGTAGGCGACGTGGAAGTCGGCGGCCGCTGCCTCCGCGATCCAGCGCGCCTGGTTCTGGCCGTCGGGGGACTCGATGACTTCTTGGAGCGACACGACATCGGGCGTCAGTCGGTCGATCCACGCCACGATCTCTGTCCGCCGCGCCGGCCAGTCGGTGAGGATGTTCCAGATGTTCAGCGTCATCACTCGCAGCACGGCGGCAGGCTACCGACGTCGCTTCCGGCGGACACGGCGCACCTCTAGGACAGCGCGGTGCCGAGGATCATGCCGGCGGCCACCGTGTCGTTGGTGGCCTCGTCCATGAGGATGAAGCTGCCCGTCGTTCGGTTCCGCCGGTACTCGTCCACCATCACCGGCGTCGTGGTGCGCAGCGTGATGCGCCCGATCTCGTTGAGCGTGAGGCTGTCGGCCACCTCGTCGCGGCGAAGCGTGTTGATGTCCATCCGGTAGCGCAGTTCCCGAACGACAGCGCGCGTGGTCCGAGTGGTGTGCTTGAGCGCGAGCTTGGTGCCGGCGCGCAGCGGTCGGTCGACCATCCAGCACACCATTGCGTCGAGGTCCTGGGTGACTTCGGCGTGGTTGTGCGGGCGGCAGATCATGTCGCCGCGCGACACGTCGAGATCGTCGGTGAGACGGATCGTGACCGACATGGGGGGAAAGGCCTCGTCGATCGGCCCGTCGAAGGAGTCGACCGAGGCGATGCGCGACGTGAGACCCGAGGGCAGGACCACGATCTCGTCGCCGGCCTTGAGAGTGCCGCCGGCCACCTGCCCTGCGTAACCGCGGTAGTCGTGGTGCGCATCGGAGTGCGGGCGGATGACGTACTGCACCGGGAAGCGCACGTCGATCAGGTTGCGGTCCGACGCGATGTAGACCTCTTCGAGGTGGGTGAGCAGCGGCAGGCCGCGGTACCACGGCATGTTCACGGACCGGTCGACGACGTTGTCGCCATGCAGCGCGGACACCGGGATGAACGTGACGTCGGCAACCTCGAGCCGGGTGGCGATGGCCCGGAACTCGTCCTTGATGCGCTCGTAGACCTCTTCGTTCCAGTCGACCAGGTCCATCTTGTTGATGCACACGACGATGTGCGGGATGTGCAGGAGGGTGGCGATGAACGCGTGGCGTCTCGACTGTTCGAGAAGACCCTTGCGGGCATCGACCAGGACGATGGCCAGATCCGCCGTCGACGCGCCGGTGACCATGTTGCGCGTGTACTGAACGTGGCCCGGTGTGTCGGCGATGATGAACTTGCGCTTCGGAGTGGCGAAGTACCTGTAGGCGACGTCGATCGTGATGCCCTGTTCGCGTTCGGCGCGCAGGCCGTCGGTGAGCAGCGCAAGGTTGGTGTATTCGAGGCCGCGCTGGCGGCTCGAGCGCTCGACGGCCTCGAGCTGGTCCTCGAAGATCGCCTTCGAGTCGTAGAGCAACCGGCCGATCAGGGTGGACTTGCCGTCGTCGACCGAGCCCGCGGTGGAGAACCGCAGCAGTTCCATCTAGAAGTAGCCCTCGCGCTTGCGGTCCTCCATTGCTGCTTCGGAGAACTTGTCGTCGGCGCGGGTCGCGCCCCGCTCGGTGATGCGGGTGGCCGCCACTTCGAGGATGACCTCCTCGAGCGTCGACGCGTGCGACTCGACGGCGCCGGTGCACGACATGTCGCCGACGGTGCGGTACCGCACGGTCGTGGTGAATGGCGTCTCGTCGGGCAATAGGGGAACGAAGGGCGACACGGCGAGCAGCATGCCGTCGCGCTCGAAGACCTCGCGCTGGTGGGCGAAGTAGATGTTGGGGACCTCCAGGGCTTCGCGAGCGATGTACTGCCACACGTCCATCTCGGTCCAGTTCGAGATCGGGAACGCCCGTACGTGCTCGCCCTTGCGAATGCGGCCGTTGTAGAGGTTCCACAGCTCGGGCCGTTGCGTCTTGGGATCCCACTGGCCGAACTCGTCCCTGAAGCTGAAGACGCGCTCCTTGGCCCGGGCCTTCTCCTCGTCGCGCCGGGCCCCCCCGAAGGCGGCGTCGAAACCGTGGTCCTCGATGGCCTTGAGCAGGGCCGCGGTCTGGAGCCGGTTGCGCGACGCCCGCGGGCCGGTCTCCTCGACGACGAGCCCGCTGTCGATTGCCTCCTGCACGCTGGCCACGATGAGCCGCTCACCCAGCTCGGCGATCCGGCGATCGCGGAACTCCAGCGCTTCGGTGAAATTGTGCCCGGTGTCGATGTGCATGATCGGGAACGGGAACTTGCCCGGTCGGAACGCCTTCTCGGCCAGCCGGAGCAGCACGATCGAGTCCTTGCCGCCGCTGAACAGCAGCACCGGCCGCTCCAGCTCGGCCGCCACCTCGCGCATGATGAACACGGCCTCGGCTTCGAGAGCTTCGAGGTGCGACAGTTCGTACGGTCGCGATGGGGTGACGGTGTCGGTCATCTGATTGGGCGCGGTGTCGTCGCAGCTACAGGTGTAGCCCGCACTCGGTCTTGTCCGAGCCGGCCCAGCGGCCGGCGCGCGGGTCCTGGCCGTCAGCGGTGGGCACCGTGCACGGCCAGCAGCCGATCGACGTGTAGCCCTGGTCGAGCAGCGGGTTCTGCGGCACGTCGTGGTCCTTGATGTACCCGGCCACGTCCTCGTCGGTCCACATCCCGATCGGGTTGACCTTGATGAGCCCGCGCATGTCCCTCGCCACCAGCGGAGCGTTGGCCCGCAGGACCGACTCGCTGCGGCGCAGGCCGCTCATCCAGGCGTCCTTGCCCTGCAGGGCCCGATCGAGCTGGCCCACCTTGATCGACGAGCAGCAGTTCTCGGGGTCGATCTTCCACAGTTCCTCGTCATGCGGCGGCACGGTCATCATGCGGAGGTTCAGCCCGTACTTGCGGCGCACGTCCTCGACGGTCTGGAGCGTCTCGGGGAAGTGGTACCCGGTGTCGATGAAGACGACCTCGATCGACGGCTCGACCTTGACGGCAAGGTCGATCAGCACGGCATCGGTCATCGACGCGGTCAGCGACAGGTGCGGGTGGAACTGCTCGACGGCCCACTCGATGATGGCGCCGGCCGGCATGCGCTCGAACTTGTCGCTCAACTCCGCGAGTTCGGCGTCGCTGAAGCCGGACGCATCGTTCAGTCGTGCAATGCTCGCCATACCGTCTCCACGGATTCCTCGAGTGACTGGTTGTGCGTCGGCACGAGCACATCGGGCTCGAGCGGCGGCTCGTACGGGTCGTCAACTCCGGTCAGGCCGCTGAGATTCCCGGCCTTCTGCTCGGCGTACAGGCCCTTGACGTCGCGATCGCTGCACACACCGACCGGCGTCGACACGTACACCTCGACGAAGCGACCGGGGTCGTGCAGCGCCCGCACCTCGTCACGCGCCGCCCGGTACGGCGCGATGACCGGGCACAGCACCACCACGCCGTTGCGCGACAACAGATGGGCGACGAAGCCGATGCGGCGGACGTTCTCGTCGCGATCCTCCCGGGAGAACCCGAGGTCGCGGGTGAGGTGGGCGCGCACCGCGTCGCCGTCGAGCACCTCGACCCGCTCGCCGTCGTCCAAGAGGCGCTTCTCGAGGGCGCGGGCGATCGTGGACTTGCCTGACGACGGCAGCCCGGTGAGCCACACGGTTACACCGCGTTTCCCATCAACGTCCGGCTCGCTCGCGACGCTCAGGTCGCGCATTCGCTCTCGCCGGTCTCGGCGATGTACGGGCCGGTCTCGTCGTAGTCAACGTAGAAATCGGGCGCTTCGTCAGGCGTGGGAAATTCGTCGAGCTTCTTGAGGTCGGCGGCCAGCACGGCGACGCCACCGGCGCGATCGAGCCAGCCCCTGAACGTCTCGCCCGCTGATCGTTCGGCCGCGTAGCGGCTCACCACCTGGACGGTGGCCTCGGCCACCCGCTTGGCCGGCAGGCGGGTCGCCTTCTCGCCGAACTCGATCTGGCTCTCACCGACGCGACCGCCGAGCAGCATCGTGTAGCCCGGTGCGGGGCGGCCGTGGGCTCGGCGCTCGACACCGAAGAACCCGATGTCGGCGGTGTGGTGCTGGCCGCAGCTGTTGGTGCAACCCGAGATGTTGATGCGGACGCCGCCCACCTCCGCCAGGCCGGCGTCGTCGAGCGCCCGCCCGATCTCGTCGGCCAGTCCCCGGCTCTGGGTGACGGCCAGGTTGCAGGTGTCGGCGCCCGGACAGGCCACCACGTCGCGCACCAGCTCGGCGCCCGGTTGCGCCATGCCGATCTCGTCGAGCCGGGCGTGCAGGACCGGCAGCTGCTCCTCGGTGAGACCGCGGAACACGAGGTTCTGACGGTTGGTGACGCGGACCTCGGCCCGTAGCTCGCGTTGGATCGACGCCAGCGCCCGGAACTGCTGTGACGTGATGTCGCCGAGGCGGGCATACGCGTAGGCCGACACGGTGCCCTTGGCCGCGCCCCGGACGACGTTGGCCTGCTGCCACCGGGCGAACGGATTGACGCCGTTGATCGTGACCTGCACGCCGGCGTCCCACCCCATCGGCGTCGGCTCCACCGCCGTGGCCACGCCGGCCGGAGCGTCGCCGTCGCGCTCGACGATGTCGGGGATCCCGCCCCGCCACGTCGTGGCCGCGAGCAGGAACCGGCGCTCCTTGAGGATGCGGGCCTGAAGTTCCTCGAAGCCCATGGTGTCGACCAGCCACTTCAGCCGGGCCCGCAGCTTGTTGTCGCGGTTGCCGTAGTGGTCGAAGGTGCGCAGCACGGCTTCGAGCGTGGGGAGCAGTTCCTCGCGTGGCGTGA
>JACDEA010000185.1 GCA_013816725.1 Actinomycetota bacterium | reverse complement strand
GTTCTCGTGGATGCCGGACCTCCGGGCCAATGGTGCGTTCCGCGTGCTGTGGATCGGCGACCCCGAGGCGCTCCCAACGCAGGGCTGGCCGCTCGGTGACGGCGTCGCCTACGCGCTGTCCGCCGGCGGCGTCCCCGACGTCACCACGCTCTGGCCGGCGTCGGACGACGGCGTGACCGGGTTGACCGCCGATGCGCTGCACCTGGCCGAGGCGGGCAACAGCACCCGCCTGGGCTCGGAGCTGGCGCCGATGGCCATTCGCTACATCGTCGTGGTCGACGCCGCCGGGCCTGGCCGCGACGCACCGCGCCTGGGCGGCCTCCCCACGACGGCCGCTACCGCGCTGGCCGCGCAACTCGACCTCAAGCTCGTGTCGCGTGACACCGATCAGCTCGTCTACGAGAACGCCGCGTGGGGCCCGGGCCGATCCCGCTTGGCCCGTGATCGCAAGCGCCCCGAGACCGTGCGAAAGTCCGACATCGTCGGCGGCGTGCCCACGCTGCGGTCGGAGAAGTCGCCGGTGCGGTTCAGCGGTCGGGCGAGGGCCGGCGACACCGTGTACTTCGCCGAAGCGGCGTCGGCCAACTGGCAGCTCGTTGTCGGCGGGCGCACTGCGACCGGCAACCGCGCGCTCGGCTGGGCCAACGCCTTCACCGTCGAGCGCGGTGGCACGGCCACGCTGCACTACCGCAGGTCGGTGGGCCGGATCGCGTTCGTCGCGGTCGAGATCGTCCTGTGGGTGGCCGCCTTCCGCTATCTCGTCGTTTCCCGCCGCCGCCGGAGCCAACCGGCATGAGCGAACGCCGCGGCGTGATCATCGGCGCCCTCGTCGTGTTCTTGGTGGCCGGTGGCCTGGTCGACCGCACCGGTCGCCACCAGGTGGCCGCGTCGCCCGCCCCGCCGCACGACCCCGTGGCGCTGCCCGCCGACGGGGGCGCGTCGACGTGGTTCTGCCCGCTGGCTAACGCGCAGCCCGACGCTGGCCTGAGCGCCGATGGCACCATCGTCATCCAGAACACGCGCGGCAACGCCATCGACGGGCTGCTCACGTTGTACCCCGCGAATGGCGAGCCGGTCACCGTGGCGCTGCGGGCGCCGGCCCGCGGCCGGCTCCTGGCCCACGAGTCCGAGTTCATCACCGCCGGGGTGGTGGCCGCCGTCGTGGAGATGGAGCAGGGCGGCGTGGCCGTCGAGCAAACGGTCAACGGGCCGATCGGGGAAACCACCTCGCCCTGTTCGACAACCGCCGGCGACCGTTGGTACGTGGCCGAGGGGTCAACCGCGCTCAACCAGGCGATGTACCTCGGCCTGTTCAACCCGTTCCCCGAGGACGCCATCGTCGACCTCGATTTCGCTACCGACCAGGGTCGCACGGCGCCGGGCGCGTTCCAGCGCATCGTGGTGGGCGCCCGGTCGGTCCTCGCCGTCTCCATCGGCGACCACGTTCGTCGTCGCGACCACGTCGCCGTCACCGCCGTCGCACGGCGCGGCCGCATTGTCGTCGGCCGGCTGCAGACGCGGACCGCGCCGCGGTCCGGCCTCACGCTGGCATTGGCCACGCCGGCGCCCCGCACGTCGTGGGACTTCCCCGACGGCATCACCGGCGACGCGGTTTCGGAGCGGTTCCACATCTACAACCCGACGAAGAAGGACGCGACGGTGCAGCTCGCGCTCACCCTCGACCAGGGCGCGGCCGAGCCCTTCGAGCTCAAGGTGCCCGCCGGTGAGCGCCTCACGCTCGATCCGGGGAGCGAGTCGCGCATCCCCAAGGGCGTCGGCCATGCGGCCACGGTCCGGTCGAACGTCCCGGTCGTGGCCGAGCGCACGCTGGACTATGTCGCGCCGTCATTGCGGCTCGGGTTCTCGATCGCCGTGGGCGCGACGCGCAGCGCCCGCCAGTGGTATCTCCCGCAGGGCGGGATCACCGAGTCGCAGGAGGAGTGGGTCGTCGTGCACAACCGCGACCAGCGCGCCGTCCGGGTGTCTGTCACCGCCGTCACCGGCGGCCAACGGGTGCCGCTCGAAGGCCTGACCGACGTGGAGATCCCCGGTGGCCAGCGCCGTTCGTTCCGCTTGATCGACGTGGTGTCCCGTCCCGACCTCCCGATGGTGGTCAACGCCACCGGCCCCGTCGTCGTCGAACGCGTCCTCGCCCGCGTCGGCCGCCCCGGCCTCACCCAGACGATGGCGGTCCCGGTCGCCTAAAGCCACTGTCGGTGTCAGGTCGCCCGCGTATTCCGGTAACTGAGCACCGACACACGGTCTTCAGGGCGTTTCGGTGTCGAGGGCCTCGCGGTCTTTTTGCTCCTGCATGGCGGTGAGGATGGCCTCGAAGATCTTGGCCGTGTCGGCCTCGAGGTGGTCGCGGGCGCGCAGCAGGATGAAGGCGCCGAGGTACACGGGCGGCGTCACGATCAGGAACGCGGTGCGGAGGTTGTTGTCGAATATCTGGCTGAGAGCCGACACGATGAGCGGCGCACTGGCGGCGCCGAGAACCACCGTCACGATGTTGAACGCACCGAACCCCGCACCGCGCAGGTTGGCCGGCACCGCGTCGCTGAGCCCGGCCCGCAGCGCCGGGATGGCCATGACGATCACGAACAGGCCGAGCATCTGGGTGACGAACACCGCGGCGACGGGCATGTGGATGTACGAGATGGCGAAGAACGTCGTCCCGACCATGATGCAGTAGGCCGGGATCGCCATCCGGGCGCCGCGGACCTTGTCGTTGAAGTAGTCGGCCACCCGCCCGCCGAGGAGGATCCCGGGGATCCCGCCGAGGATGATCAGCGCGCCCACCACGCCTTCGGCTTTGCCGGCCGCCACGTGGAGCTGGCGCTCGTAGAACTGCGGCAACCACGTGCTGATCCCGAAGACGGTGAACTGCAGCACGGCGATGCCGACCAGCGCGTAACGCATCGTGGTGATCCGCATGATCGTGCGCAGGTCGGCCTTCAGCCCGTCCCACATGTCGCGGAGGAAGTGTCGGAAGCCATGGTCGAACAGCGGCTGGGCCAGCTCGGCCTCGACGTCGTCGTCCTCGATGCCGAGGTGGAGGCGGTCGGACGCGCCGCGGCGAGGCTCGCGCAGGCGGTAGGCGACGATGGCCACGAGTACCCCGGGCATGCCGGCGACGGCGAAGCCCCAACGCCAGCCCCACTGCTCACTGATGACGCCGCCGATGCCGATGCCGCTGCCGATGCCCACGAACAGCAGGATCTGCTGGATCGAAAACGCCCGGCCGCGCCGCTCCAGCGGGTAGTAATCGGCCAGCAGGCTGCCGGCCGACGGTTCGGTGATCCCCTGCCCGAAGCCGAGCGCGGCCCGCAGGGCGACCAGCGCCGTGAAGTTGGGCGCCGCTGCGCCGAGGGCGGTGATGGCCGACCACCCGAGCACCGTGTGGCCGATCGTGCGGGTGCGGTGCCAGCGGTCGGCGAGGTAGCCGGCCGGCAGCGTGATGATCCCGTTGACGAGGATGAACGACGACGTCAGCAACCCGATGGCGAAGTCGCCCACACCGAACTCGGCCTTGAGCGACGTGACCATTCCCCGCACGATCGACTGGTCCATCTGGTCGACGAGCAGGACGAGACCGAGCGCGTACATCGGCCAACTCGACATCGGCGCCCGAGGTGGGGCGACCGGCGCCTCCAGCGCGTCGGCCGAGCTGGGCGTGGCGCCGAGGGTGGCCGGTTCGAAGGTTTCTTCGTGCTGGTGGTGCACATCGTCGCTCATCGGCACTCGTTGTAGTCCATATTGAGCGGCGTGGAACGGCTGGTCCTTGCCCTCGTGTTGATCGTGGCGGCCGCCGCCGTCGCCGCCTGGTTGCGGCGCCAGCGGCCCGAACCGCCCACGCAGTCGCACTATCAAGTGCCGACGCAGCTCGATCGCGACGACTTCGACGACGGCGATCGGCCCTGGTTGGTCGTGGTGTTCTCGTCGACGACGTGCGCGACGTGCGCGGAGGCCGTGGCCAAGGCCGAGGTGGCCGCCTGCGGCGACGTCGCGGTGCAGGACGTGAGCTACCAGGCCCGGGCCGACCTGCACCGCCGCTACGCCATCGAAGCGGCGCCGACGACCGTGGTGGCCGACCGCGACGGCGTGGTGCACGCCGCGTTCGTCGGCGCGCCGTCGGCCACCGATCTGTGGGCCGCCATCGCCGAAGCCCGGGCGCCTGGCTCGTCACCCGAGCCCGGGTTGGGATCGCCGGCCTGACCGGCGTCAGGCGGTGTCGCGAGCCGGTGTGGCTTCGGGGTCGGGGCGGCCGTTGCCGGCCGGCGCCGGGCCGAAGTGGGGCACTTCGGCCCGGGTGTGGACCGGGCGGCCGAACGCGTCGTCCACCAGCCGGCGCACCTCTTCGCCGTCGATCGTCTCTCGCTCGAGCAGGGCGGCGGCCACCTTGTCGAGGCCGGCCCTGTGCTTCTTCAGCTCACCGGTCGCCCGCGTCTCCTGCTCGCGCAGAATCCGTTCGACCTCCTCGTCGATGACGCGCGACGTCTCGTCGCTGTAGTCGCGCGTGTGCATGAGGTCCTCGCCGAGGAACACCATTCCCTGCGAGCCCCACGCCATGGGGCCGATGCGCTCGCTCATGCCCCACTCGCGCACCATCTTGCGGGCCAGCTCGGTGTTTCCCACCAGGTCGTTGTTGGCGCCCGTCGACAGGTCGCCGTACACCAGCAGCTCGGCAACCCGCCCGCCCATCCGCACGCACAGCGAGTCTTCGATGTACTCGCGCGGGTAGATGTGGCGCTCCTCCATGGGCAGCTGCTGGGTGACGCCCAGCGCCATGCCGGTGGGCAGGATCGTGACCTTGTGGACCGGGTCGGCGTCGGGCAGCACGTAGGCCAGCACCGCGTGGCCGCCCTCGTGGTAGGCGACGCGCTCCTTCTCGTCCTCCGACAGCGCCATCGTCTCGCGCCGCTGTCCCATGAGGATGCGGTCGCGCGCCGCCTCGAAGTCCTCCATGTGCACGGCGTCGGCGCCGCGGCGAACGGCGTGCAACGCCGCTTCGTTGACCAGGTTGGCCAGGTCGGCGCCGCTCATACCCGGCGTGCCGCGCGCCACGACGTGCAGGTCGACATCGGGAGCGATGCGCTTGTCCTTGCAGTGGACCTCGAGGATCGGCGTGCGCTCCTCGAGGTCGGGCAGCGGCACGACGATTTGACGGTCGAAGCGGCCGGGTCGCAGCAGCGCGGGGTCGAGGATGTCGGGGCGGTTGGTCGCCGCCATCATCACGATGCCCTCGGTGGTCTCGAAGCCGTCCATCTCAGAAAGCATCTGGTTGAGCGTCTGCTCGCGCTCGTCGTGACCGCCGCCCAGCCCGGCGCCCCGCTTGCGGCCGATCGAGTCGATCTCGTCCACGAAGATGATGGCCGGTGCCTGCTTACGGGCGGTCTGGAACAGGTCGCGCACCCGGGACGCCCCCACGCCTACGAACATCTCCATGAAATCCGACCCCGTCACCGACATGAAC
>JACDEA010000184.1 GCA_013816725.1 Actinomycetota bacterium | reverse complement strand
CTGCTCGACGATCCCGGGCGGTTGTTCTCGATCCACGCCATGAGCGTCGAGGACGGCAGCATCCTTTGGCGCTCGCCGCTGTCGCGGGCCTCGTACGGAGCGGCCAGTTACGCCAACGGCGTCGTGTTCGCGCCGTCTACGTTCGACTTCTCGATCAAGGCCTTCGACGCCGACACCGGACTGCCGGTGTGGGCTTCGCCGGTCCTCGGCGCACCGTCGGCCACGCCGATCCCGATCGGGCCGAACCTCATCGTCGGCGCCGGCACCCGCACCACCGACGTCGAGTACAAGACGTTCGGCGCCGGCGCGCTCGACGCTCTCGCCGGGCCGTCGCCGCTGGCGCCCGCGTCCGGGGTGTGGGGCTTCAAGCTGGCCGGTCGCTGAGCAGTTCGTCCGGCGCGGCCGTGAAGTCCCGCGCCGTTCCCCGCATCCGGTGCGAACGGTTCACCACGTCGGGCTGAAACGTGAAGCACGGCGTCACAGGAAGGCTGGGCGCCAGTTCCGCCGCGGTCTCCATGTGGTCGAGCTCGCGGCCCCGGGCCCGACCGATATCCCAGGCGCGGCGGAGGATCATCGCCGCTTCCAGCGTGTCGGTGTCCAGCGCGCCGGCGGCCCAACGCACGAAACCCTTTGTCATGCTCACGCCGGTGAACGGCGCTGGACCGGTGATCGTGCCCCGGTCGGTGTGCCACTCGAGCACCACCTCGCCATCGCGCGACAGGCGCGGCGCGCTGCGGCGGTCGACGAAGTCGGGGACGACGGCGTCGTACTGTCGCCGCTGGCGGTGGTGGAACGCGTGGGCGATGGCCAGCGACGCCAGGTCGAACATGTGGGTGCAGTGCTGCTTGGGGTCGTCGTGACTCGCCAGCGCGGTGCACGAATCGAACAGGTCGAGGCCGACGAAGCGGCGCAGCAGCGCGTCGGCACCGGGGCAGGCGGACCACGGATAGCGGATGGCCTCGCCCTTCAGCCCGACGACGCGTCGTCCGTCGTGTTCGAGCGTGACCCGGAAGCGGTGGAAGTCGTCCTCCAAGTCGGCCACGACCGTCGCCTCATCGGCAGCTACCAGCCGGATCCGCCGCCGGTAGCCGGGCTCACCGGCCGCGCTGGCCACCGGGGTATCCACCTCCATCGAACTGCGCGTCCAGCGCGTCGTAGTCGACCATCCAGCCTTGGCGCGGGAGGGCGTCGACGAACTCCACCGTGCGCGGTTTCTTGTACGACGCGATCGTGGCCTTGCAGTGCTCGATGATGTCGTCGGCCGTCGCCGTTTCGCCTTCCTTCAACGCGACGATCGCCTTGACGCTCTGCGTCCACGTCGGGTCGGGGACGCCGATGACGGCGGCCTCCTTGACGGCCGGGTGCTTGGCCAGCGCCGCCTCCACCTCGGTGGGATAGATGTTCTCGGCCGCCGACTTGATGATCCGGGTCTTGGGGCCGATGAACGTGATCGACCCGTCGGGCTCGCGCCGGCCGAGATCGTTGGTGTGGTGCCAACCACCGGCCTGGCGGGCCGCGTTCAGGTCGTCGCGGTCGAAGTAGCCGTTCATCATGGCCGGGCCCCGGCCGACGATCTCCCCCGTTTCGCCCGGCGCCACTTCGTTGCCGTCGGGGTCGACGATGCGCACCTGCACCGCGGGCGATGGCCGCCCGTGGGCCCCGGTCGCCGTTCCGCCCACCGCGTTGAACGTGAGCATGCCCATCACCTCGGTCTGGCCGTAGCCGGCCGGACGCTGGCCCCACGGGCTGGGGTCGACGGTGATCATGTCGTTCCACTCCGGCGCGCCCCCGAACGTGCGCAGGCTCTTCAGGTCGTAGCGCCCGTCCTTGTTGGTCTCGAGGATCTGGGCGATCGTCGGCCCCATCACGAACGCGCCGGTGCACTTCTCGGTGTCGATCAGGCGGCACAGCTCCTCGGCGTCGACCCGGCGGGTGAAGACGTTGGTGCCGGCCATGTGGAACGTGGCCAGCGTCGTCATCAACGTCGCCACGTGGAACAGCGGCCCGGCGTTGAGGTACACGTAGTCGGCGTCGACTCGTTGCAGGTTGGCCATCAGCAGGTCCTGAATCACGACCGCGGTGTGGCTCAGCAACGCGCCGTTGGGCGTACCCGTGAACGCCGCCGTGTAGATCTGCAAGACGGGGTCGGCCGGGTCGACGTCGGTCATTGGATCGTCGGACGCCCCGCTGGCCAGGAACTCCTCGTACTCGCCGTTGTCGTGCCGCAGCCAACGGGCTCGATGCGTCGCCTTCGCCCGCGCCTCGGCGATCGCCTCGCCGATTTCGTCCTGCTGCCAGATGACGACGGCGGGCCGGCTGTCGTCGACGACGAAGGCGAACTCGGCCCCCGTCTGGCGCCAGTTGGCCGGGGAGAAGACGGCACCCAGCTTGGCCGCGGCCAGCATGCCTTCGAGTACCCGATGGCAGTTCTGCCCGAGCCACAAGACGCGATCGCCCGCCTCTACGCCGGCCTCGGTCAACGCGTTGGCCAGCTGATTGACACGGTCGTCCAACTCCGGCCAGGTCAGCCGGGTGTCGCCGCAGACAACCGCGGTTCGCTGCGGATAACTGCGACGGTGCTCGCGCAACACGTCCGCCAACGTCAGCGAGTGGAGTAGGTCCATATGAGTGCCATCATTCCCGCGCATGACCGCGCCCCGCCACGACATCCCCAAAGGCGGGCGCAGCGGCTTCGTCGACGTCGAGGGCCGCCAGGTCCATTACCTCGAGTGGGGACCAGCGGCCGCCCCCGCTGTTGTGTGCCTCCACGGCGGCGGCCAGACCGCCTACATGTACGAGGACTTGGGCGCGGCGTTGGGCGACCGCTACCACGTGCTGGCCCCCGACCTGCCGGGCCACGGCGACTCCGACCCGATCGACGAATCCGTGAATCGCCGGGCTTTGGCAGCGACGATCCCGCCATTCCTCGGCGGTTTCGGCCTACAGCGCGTGGCCCTGGTAGGCGCGTCGCTGGGCGGGATGACGTCGATCACCGTCGGGGCGTCCAACCCCGATCTCGCCGGGGCCATCGTGCTCATCGACGTCGGCCATCGTCTCGAAGAAGAGGGCGTGCGCAAGATCATCGGCTTCATGCGGGCCCATGAGAGCTTCGCGTCCCTCGACGAGGCGGCGGCGGCCATCGGCGGCTATCTCCCGCGGCGCGGCAACGTGCGGTCCGAGAGCCTCACCCGCAACCTGCGCAAGCGCGACGACGGACGGTGGGAGTGGAAGCACTCCCTCGGCCAGCGGCTGCGGGCCGAAGGGGAAGACAGCAACTGGCGGGACATCCTCGTCGGCCTCGACGAAGAGGCCGCGGCGCTGCGGTGTCCGGTGCTCGTCCTACGCGGCGCGTTCAGTGACGTGCTCTCGGGGGAGGGGGCCGAAGAGGTGGCCGCCCTCATTCCGGGGGCGCGCTTGGAAACGGTCGAGAACGCCGGCCACCTCGCCGCCGGCGACAACCCGCACTCCACGGTCCGCCTCGTCAGCGCGTTCCTCGACACCCACCGCTGGTAAGTCGCGGCACGTGAGTAGTCGCCCGGCGCTGGAGCGGCGCGGTCAGCGACTCGAGTGGGCCACGGTGGCATGGAACAGCCTGGAGGCGGTCGTCGCGGTGGCAACGGGCGTGGCGGCGCACTCGCTCGGCCTTGTCGCCTTCGGTTTGGATTCGCTGGTCGAGGTGTTTGCCTCACTTGTCGTGCTGTGGCACCTGGGCGGCGACGCCGGTGAGTCGGTCCGCAGCCGACGGGCGCTGCGGCTGATCGGCGGCGCGTTCCTCCTTCTCGGCGCCTACCTGCTGGTGAGCGCGGTGCGCGGCTTCCTAAGCCACACAACGCCGGAGTCTGCGCCCGTGGGGACCGCGTTCATGGCCGTGACCGTCGTCGTGATGTTCGGCCTGGCTGGAGCCAAGCGCGTCACCGGCCGCGCGCTGGACAACGGGCCGCTGGAGGCCAACGCCAGGCTCACCTTTCTCGACGGATGCCTGGCGACGGGCGTGCTCGTCGCGTTGGGCGTCGACCGCGTGTTCGGCTGGTGGTGGGCCGACCCCCTCGCCGCGCTCATCGTCGCGTTCGCCGCGCTCAACGAGGCCCGCGACAAATGGCGGTCGTGAATAGGGTGGCGCCGTGGTCGACCTGGGGCTGACGGACAAGACGGTGCTGATCGCCGGCGCCGGCCAGGGCATCGGGCTGGCCTCCGCCCGCTTGTTCGCCGAGGCCGGCGCCGTGGTCGTCGGAATCGACAATGACGCGGACCGAGCGGCGGCGACCGGCGCGGTGGTCGCCGATGTGACCAAGCGCGACGAGGTCGAGCGGGTCGTCGCCGAGATCGACCGCGTCGACGTGCTCGTCGACATCGTCGGGATGGCGCGATGGGGTTCGATTCTCGATCTGAGCGACGACGACTGGGACGCCAACTTCGACCTCGTGCTGCGCCACGCGTTCTATCTGTCGCAGGCCGTGGGACGGCGAATGGTGCGACAAGGAGAGGGTGGAGCGATGGTGTTCGTGTCCTCCGTGAGCGGGCTGGCCGGCGCGCCCCGCCACGGCGCGTACGGCGCGGCCAAAGCGGGTTTGATGTCGCTGGTGCGCACACTTGCCGTCGAGCTGGCCGGCGACGCCATCCGGGTCAACTCGGTCGCTCCGGGCGCGGTGCGCACGCCGCGCGTGCTGGCCATGAGCAGCGCCGAGCGGCTGGCCGAGTCGGCCAAATCGATCCCGCTCGGGCGCCAGGCCGAGCCCGAGGAGATCGCCGCCGCCGTGGTCTTTCTGGCGTCGTCGCAAGCCAGCTACATCACCGGCCAGACGCTGGTGGCCGACGGCGGCGCCACCGCCAAGTTCCCACTGTCGGTAGGTCCTTCCGAGGCGCGCCCATGAGGCAGGTGCCCGATGTCGCGCTGAAGGGGTGGACGCCACCGCACTACGAGGTGGACGACCGGGGCAAGGTGGTGGGCGCGGTGCCCGGCCAGCCCAACAACTGGGGACGGTGGGGTGACGACGATCAGCGCGGCTGCCTCAACCTGCTCACGCCCGAGCGGGTGGCCGCCGCCGCCACGCTGGCGCGCACCGGCAAGCGGTTCGCGCTGGGGCTGCCGATCGGCGGGCCGACCACGATGCCGGGCTACCGGCCGCCGCCGCTGCACCTCTTCTCGCAGACCACCGGCGACTTCGTCCTCGGCGACGGGCGCCTCCAGTACAGTGACGACCACCTGGTGCTCGCCCTGCAGGCCACGACACAGCTCGACGGCTTCGGGCACGTCGGCTCGGGCGACGTGCTCTACAACGGCTTTTGGGCCGGCCTGGTGACGGCGAGCAGCGGGGCGCGCCGGCTGGGCATCCACAATCTGGCCGACGGCATCGCCGGGCGGGCGGTGCTGCTCGACCTCGCGCTCGAGGGACGGCTGCCGGGCGGGCACGCGATCGAGGCCGACGCGTTGCAGGCGGCGGCCGACGCGCAGGGCGTCGCGGTCGGGGCCGGCGACATCGTCCTCATCCGCACCGGCCACCTCGGCTGGCTG
>JACDEA010000183.1 GCA_013816725.1 Actinomycetota bacterium | reverse complement strand
CGCCACGTCGGCCGGGACAGGGCCGGCCACGTCTCGCCCTCGTTGTAGTGCTTGCCCTGGGGGCGTTCGCGGAGCTTGCCGACGCCGCCCTTGACCGTGGCCTTGATGGCGGACAGGACGGCGGCCAGGCGCGCCGGCGCCTCCGGGTGACGGATCGTCGCCAGGTGCTCGGCAAAATCTTCGTTCGTCGCCAGCAGCACCGGCACGCTGTTCAGCGTACGCAAACGCGCCGACAGCAAGAATGGCCCGATGGCCGGCGACGTGATCGTGGTGGGCGCCGAGCGAGCCCGCACCGGGCCCTGGCGCGGCGACCGCCACGTCGCCCTGCTCACGCCCCTGCCCGACGGGCCGCCTCCGTCGGCCGAGTTCCTGCGGCGGTGCGTCGACGTCCTGGCCCAGCGGGGCTACCGCCGGGTGGTGACGGGCGCGTTGGCGCCAGCCGAGCAGATCGGGTTCCTCGACGCCGGCTTCGAGGTGGCCGAAGACCTCCATCTCCTCGCTCACGACCTCGTTCGCCTGCCCTCCCGGCCGCGCCTGCCGCTGCGGCGGGCCGGGAGCGACGATCATGCCGCCGTGCTGGCCGTCGACCACGAGAGCTTCTCGCCCTTCTGGCGCCTCGACGATTCCGGTCTGCGTGACACTCTCGACGCCACGCCACGCGTGCGGTTCCGGGTGTCCCACGACGCGGCCGACCACGTGACGGGCTACGCGATCGTGGGGCGGGCTGGTCGCCGCGGTTACCTGCAGCGCCTGGCGGTGGCGCCCGGCGCCCGCCAACGCGGGTTGGGTAGCGCGCTGGTCCTCGACGGGTTGTGGTGGCTTCGTCGCTGGAGGGTGAACCGGGCACTGGTCAACACGCAGTACGACAACGAGGGCGCGTTGGCGCTTTACCTGCGGCTCGGCTTCAGCGCCGAACCCATTGGCCTCTCGGTGCTCGAGGCCGCGTGCGGCGATTGAGCGGCGGGCGCGTCGGCGCTCGTCGCGCCGCCGGCGGCGTCGCCCGGACCGCGCTCGCGGTGCTCTTCACCGGCGCGGTGACGAGTCTCCCCAGCGCCGCTCTGGCCCAGGGCAGCGCGGCAGGATCGATCCGGCTGGTCGGTCAGACCGCGTGGGTCAGCCAGGGCGGCGAGTTCGCCTTGCGGCTGAACGCCTCGACGCGGACTCCGGAAGACCTGGAGGTAGCCGTCACGATTTACCCAGCGGTCGGATCGCGCTCGGCCTTCAACGAGACGCTGACGAACCGCGTCCGCGGATCGGCGGTTGCCGTCAAGGCCGACGCGCTCAGCGATCTTCCGGTCGACGCCGAGGGCGCCATAACCATCCGTCTTCCGATCCAGGACGCCGCCCAGCCCCGCGACCCGCTCCGCGTACGGTTGCGCGGACCCGGTGTCTATCCCGTTTCCGTCGAACTGCGCGGCGTCGGTGGTGGGCGTCAGGCCGATCGGTTCGTAACCCACCTCGTGAACATCCCCGAGCCGGTGACCGGGCCCAAGCTGGCGGCCGCCATGATCCTGCCGCTGGCCGCGCCGCCTGCGCTCCAACGCGACGGCAGCCGCCGCCTCACCAATGCATGGTCGTCGGCCCTGCGCGCCCTGGTCGCCGGTCTCGGCTCGTACCAGGACGTGCCGGTCACGGTGCTGCCGCAACCGGAGACGTTGCAAGCGCTGGCGCTCAGCCCCCGCAGCGAGGACCGCGACGCTATCGCCGCGCTGACAGGCGCCATCGGCGGCCGGCTCACGCTCGCGTCGCCCTACGTGCGGCTCAACGAACCGGCCTACGCCAACGGTCTCGAGGGCGAGGAGACGGCGCAGCGCAGACGCGGTCGGGACGTGGCCGCAGCCGTGCTCGGCGCCCCCCCGGACGGCGGCACCGCGGTGATCGACGACAGCCTCGACGACGCGACGGCGAACCGGCTGATGGACGCCGGTGCGGCCCGCGTTGTGGTCCGTGACCGCGCCCTCGCGCCGATCAACCTGCGCACGACACTCACGCAGCCATTCCAGCTCCGGGGCCGGGCCAACCGTCGCCTTCCGGCGGTGGCGGCCGACGACGGCTTGGCCGCCCATTTCACTCGCAAGGTCGCTGCGCCCCTTGCCGCCCATCAGCTCCTCGCCGACCTCGCCGTGTTGTACTTCGACAGTCCCGGGCTGGTGCGGGGCGCCGCCGCCCTGCCGCCGGCGGCCTGGCGGCCGACCAGCGACTTCATGGTCGCGTTGCTCGATGGGCTTCGCAGCAGTCCGATACTGCTCCCGGTGGACGCCGCCGCGTTGTTCGCCGCCGTGCCGGCCGCCGGGGGCCCGACCCGCGGTGCAGTGCTCCAGCGCGACGCCGCGTCGGCCGCCGTCACGGCCCTCCCCGCGATCGACATGCGCCGAGCGCGCCGTCAACTCACCGCACTAGAGGGCCTCACGATCGGCCCCAACCCTGCGGTCACGACGTTGGAAGAGCGGCTGCTCGTGTCGCAGTCCGCCGACCTCCGCGCCCGGCAGCGCAGCGAGTACCTGGCCGCGGCACGGGCGGCGTCCACCGCCCAGTTGCGCGCCATTCGCGTGCCCGAGAACCAAGCGATCACGCTCACCGCCCGCCGCGGTGAGATTCCCGTCACGATCCTGCGGGACGTCCCGTATCCCGTGCGCGTCCTCGTTCAGCTGAGCAGCGACAAGCTCCAGTTCCCGGCCGGTGCCCTGGCTCGACTCGACCTCACGCGCCGCAACACCACGACGCGCTTCACCGTCCAGGCGCGGACGTCGGGCACATTCCCCCTCGAGGTGACCCTGCGCTCGCCCGACGGCAAGGTCGTGCTGTCCCGCGGCCGGTTCACGATCCGTTCCCGGGCCGCATCCGGTGTCGGGGTCGTCCTGTCGGTCAGCGCGATGTGCTTCCTGGTGCTGTGGTGGAGCCGTCACTTCGTGCGGGCCCGGCGGGCTCGACGGGCGGCGACGGTGTGAGCGATCAGAGGGCGGCGGCCGAGTTCACGCGCGCGACTGTCATCCAGGTGATCGGCACCGCGTTCTCGCGGGTCAGCGGATTCGGCCGCGTGTTCGCGCTGGCCTACGCCATCGGCTTCACCCGGTTGGCCGACGCCTACAACATCGGCAACGTCACCCCCAACATCGTCTACGAGCTGGTGCTGGGCGGCGTCCTTTCGGCCACGCTGGTGCCGGTATTCGTCGAGCGACTCGAGACCGACGAGGACCCGTGGCGCGCCGTATCCGCCGTCGTCACCTTTGCGCTCACCGTCGCCATCGGCGTGTCGGCTCTACTGCTGGTCGCCGCGCCGGGGATCATCCGCCTCTACACGGTGTTCAACACGTCGGGGTCGGCGGCCGGTGAGAACGCGGTGGCGTCGCAACTGCTGCGCTTCTTCGCCCCGCAAGTCTTCTTCTACAGCGCGATCACGGTGTCGACCGCGCTGTTGCTCGCCCGGCGCCGGTTCGCCAACCCGAAGTTCTCGCCCATTGCGAACAACGTGGTTGTCATCGCGGTACTCATGGCCTTCCCCCACGTCGTCAAGAACGTGAGCCTCGAGGGCGTGCGGGCCAACGCCGGCGCGCTCGCCCTCCTGGGCTTGGGAACGACCGCCGGTGTCGCGGTGCAGGCGTTTATCCAGGCGCCGGGATTCCGCAAGGTGCGCTGGGTGTGGGACCCGCGCCACCCCGCCGTTCAGGCGGTCCGCCGCCTGTCCTTCTGGACCTTCGGCGTCGTGGTCGCCAATCAGGTGGCGCTGTATGTGGCGTTGGCCCTGGCCAACAAGCGACCGGGGGGCGTGTCGGTATACCTCGCCGCCTACATGTTCTTCACCCTGCCCCACGGCGTGATTGCCGTGTCGGTCATGGACTCGCTGCTGCCCGAGCTGGCGGCCCGCTGGACCCACGGTGAGCTGGCGCACTTCCGCCAGCGGATCGGCCGCGGGCTCTCGACGATCGCGGTCCTGATCGTGCCGGCCGCCGCCGGTTACATCGTGCTGGCCCGACCGATCGTGCGGCTCACGCTGGAGTACGGCGCGCTGCATTCCACCTCGGCCGCGCAGACCGCGGGCACCCTCGCCATGTTCGCCATCGGCCTGCCGGGGTTCAGCGCGTACCTGTTGCTGATGCGCGGGTTCCAGGCGACGCAGGACACGCGTTCGATGTTCCGTCTCTACGTCGTGGAAAACGCCATCAACATCCTGTTGGCCCTCGTGCTCCATCCTCGCTTCGGCGTGCAAGGTCTGGCCCTGTCGTTCGCCCTCGCCTACACCGTCACCGCAGCGCTCGCCTGGCGAAGGCTGGGCGTTGTCACCGAAGGCCTGCCGCTGGCCGACGTCGCCGACCGGCTGCGACGCGTTCTCATCGCCACCGCAGTGATGACCGTCGCGGTTCTCGGCGTGTCGCTGATCCTGCGCGGCGAAAGTAACGTCGTCCAATTGGCCAGGGTCGTAGCGGGCGTGACCGTCGGTGTTACCGTCTACCTCCTCGTGGCCCGTGCCCTGCGCGTCGAGGAGCTCACCGCTCTGCTCGCCTTGCGGCGGCGGAACCGATAAGCGGAAGGAACGGCGTGCCTGGTATCCGTGTCGTGACTGACAGCGCGTGTGACCTGCCCCCCGCGTTGGCCGAGGAGTTGGCCATCGAGATCGTGCCGTTGACCATTCGCTTCGGCGACGACGAGTTCGTCGACCGGCGCGACCTGTCGCCGTCGGAGTTCTGGTCCCGCTGTGCGAACTCCCCGCTACTCCCCGAGACAGCGGCGCCGTCGCCCGGCGCGTTCGAGGAGGCGTTCCGCAAACTGGCCGGCCAGGGCGCCGAGGGCGTGGTCGTCGTCACGATATCCAGCGAGCTTTCGGCCACCTGGCAGGCGGCGGAGCTGGGCGCCCAGGCGGTCAAGGACGACATTCCCGTGCGGATCGTCGACTCCCGGTCGGTGAGCATGGGCCAGGGGTTGGTCGCGGTCGCCGGCGCCCGCCTGGCCGCGGCGGGCAAGGGCCTCGACGATGTGTTCGGCGCCGCCAGCGACGCCGTCGCTCGCACGCGCGTGTTCGCTGCGCTCGACACGCTCGAGAACCTGAAGAAGGGCGGGCGAATCGGCGCGGCGCAGGCGCTGCTCGGTTCGATGCTGTCGATCAAGCCCATCATCGAAGTCAAGGACGGCAAGGTCGAGCCCGAGTCGCGCCAGCGCACGCGGAGCAAGGCGCTCGCTTACTTGGCGAACAAGGTCCTCGAACACACGAATGTCGACGAACTCGCTGTCCTGCACGGCGGCGCGCCCGACATCGAGGAGTTCCTCGACATGATCACCGGGACGATCCCGCGCGAGGACATCATCGTCAACCAGGTTGGCGCCGTGATCGGCGCGCACTCCGGCCCGCGGGTCATCGGCGTGGGCTTCACCCTGGCTCGATAGCCCGTACGGTGCACTGATCGAAACGCCGGCGCGCGTCATCGGGGGACGGTACCGACTCGACAAGCTCATCGAACGCAACGAGCGCGTCGATGTCTGGGAAGGCCACGACCAGGTCCTGACCCGGCCCGTCACCGTGAAGATCCTGCACCC
>JACDEA010000182.1 GCA_013816725.1 Actinomycetota bacterium | reverse complement strand
GACCCCAAGGCGTTCGACGCGGCCGAAGCCGCGGTGCGCAATCAGCTCGGCGCGCCCGGCGATCCGTCGGCCGCGGTGGCCACGGTCGTCCCCGGCGACGGCGCCATCCGGGTGCTGTTCGGGGGGTTGGCCTCCGACCAGACGTTCGACCTGGCCAGCCAGGGCCGCCGCCAGACCGGGTCGTCGTTCAAGCCGTTCGTCTACCTCGCGGCGCTGCGGGCCAAGATCGACCCCCGCTCGGTGTTCGACGGCAGCTCGCCCCGCACCTTGCAGTACAAGGGCCAGACCTACACCGTGGACAACTACGAGGGGGAGGGCTCCGGACCGATCACCGTGGACGAGGCGCTGGTGCATTCCGTCAACACGGTGTTCGCGCAGCTCGTGCTCCAGCCCAACGTCGGTCCCGCTGCGGTCGTGCAGGCGGCGACGGACGCGGGCGTGCCCGCCGACAGGCTCGAGGGCGACCGTGACCGGCCCGCTGTCGCACTGGGCGGTCTCACCCGTGGCACGAATCCGCTCGAGATGGCCACCGCCTACGCGACCTTTGCCGCCAAGGGCACGTACGCGGCGCCGTACGGCATCGCCCGCGTTCGCGACCGCACCGGGAAGCAGCTCTACGAGCACCGCCCGTCGACCAAGCCGGTGATCGACCCCCAGCTCGCCGGCGTGCTCAACGCCACCCTGATCCAGGTTGTCCAGCGAGGGACTGGCGTCGCTGCTCAAGTGCCGGGCTGGGTGGTCGGCGGCAAGACGGGAACCACGCAGAACAACGGCGATGCGTGGTTCATCGGCATGACAACGCCGCTGACGACAGCGGTGTGGGTCGGGCACCCCGACAAGATCGTGCCGATGACCAACGTGCACGGCCGCTCCGTCACCGGCGGATCGTTCCCCGCCCAGATCTTCTCGGAGACCATGCGCGCCGCGCTGGCGTCGCTGAAGCCGGTGCCGCTCTTCACCGCATCGCCGGACGGCCTCGGTCTCACGATCGTCGGGGCGCCCACAACCACGTCGTCGTCCAGCTCCACGACGCCGACGACGACCACGCCGACCAGTCTCGAACCGCCGCAGACCACCCCGCCGCCACCGCCGCAGCCGCAACCGACGGACCCGCCCCGCACGACGTCGACCCGCCGTGCGACGACCACGTCGGCGCCGCCATCGGGTTCGTCGACCTCGTCAACGGTCAAATAGCAACGCCAAGAAAGGGGGATAGGAAACAAGGCGCCCCTAAGGTGACGGTATGACGTGCCCGTCTTGTGGCGCCGCCGTAGTCGAAGCAGCCCGCTTCTGCTCCTCGTGCGGGCACGCCCTGCGGGCCCGGGGCGACGAGCGCCGCGTGGTCACAGTGCTGTTCGCCGACCTCGTCGGTTTCACCTCGCTGAGCGAGAGCCGCGACCCCGAGCGGGTGAAGAACCTCGTCGACACGTGCTTCGAACGGCTGGCCGGCGACGTCACTGCGTTCGGCGGTCGGGTCGACAAGGTGGTGGGCGACGCGTTGGTGGCGCTGTTCGGCGCTCCGCTGGCCCACGAGGACGACGCCGAGCGCGCCGTTCGCGCCGCCCTCCAGATGCAGCGCAGCGTGGCGACTTACGCCGAGGAGTGCGGTATCGACGTTCGCCTTCGCGTCGGCGTCAACACCGGCGAGGTCTTGGTCGGCGCGCTGCGCGCCGGAGGCGACTACACCGCGATGGGCGACGTCGTGAACGTGGCCAGTCGGCTGCAGACCCTGGCCGGCGCCGGCGACGTGGTGGTGGGTCCCGACACCTACGCGGCGACGCGGGGCGTCGTGGCCTTCGAGCCCCTCGGCCTCGTGCAGGCCCGCGGCCGTGAAGAACCCGTCGACGCGTGGACGGCCATCCACGCATTGGCGCCGCCGGGACGGCGCCCCCGACGCGCAAAGGCACCGCTCATCGGACGCGAATCCGAGTTGGGGTTGCTGCGCCACACGCTCACTACTGCCGTTACGCGCCAGCGGGCCCACGTCGTCGTGCTGCTCGGGGAGGCCGGCATCGGCAAGAGCCGGCTGGCCGAGGAGATGTGCAACATGGCCAGCGACGACCACCGGGCCACCGTTCTCGAAGGTCGCTGCGTGCCGTACGGGGAGGCCAACGTGTGGTGGCCCGTGGCCGAGGCCCTGCGCCAGGTGTGCGATATCGACCCCGACGATCCGGCCGACACCGCGCTGCAGAAGTGTCGCGCCTCGCTGACCGACATCACCGGTCTCAGTCCCGACGACGCCGAAGTGGCCCGCCTGGCCGAAGGCCTACTCCACCTCATGGGTCACGAGAGCGCTCTGCAGGACGTCGACCCCGCGCGCGCTCCGGCCGAAGCGCGCCGGTCGTTACAGGCCGTGATCCAGGGACTGGCCCGCACCCGGCCGCTGGTGATCGCGCTGTCCGAGTTGCACTGGGCCGACGATCTCCTGCTCAACCTCATCGACGAATTGCTGGAACGGGCGATCGGCCTCCCCGTGCTCGTCGTGATCACCGCCCGGCCCGAGTTAGAAGAGCGCTGGGTCCCCAAGCCCGGCCGCTACAACGTCGTCACGCTGCACCTCGACCCGCTCGACGCCGCCGCGTCGGCCCGCCTGTTGTCGGCCATGCTCGAATCCCCGTTGCCGGCCGACTTGCGCGACCTGCTGCTGGAGCGGTCCGGTGGCAACCCGTTCTTCTTGGAAGAGCTGGTGTCGCTGCTGGCCGAGGCCGGCGTGGTCGAACGGGACGGCCGCGTGCGCGCGCCGGGGTTCAGCGATCTGCCGGCCACGCTGCGGGGCCTGATCGCGGCGCGCATCGACGGATTGTCGTCGTCGGCCCGGTCAGCGCTGGAGGACGCCGCGGTGATCGGTCGCACCGGAAACCTCAGCGCACTGTGCGCGCTGGGCGAGGCGCGGGGCGAAGTCGACGTCGAAGTCGTCGTGCAGGACCTCGCGGGGCGTGATCTGCTCACCCTGGAGGACGACGAGTGGAGCTTCCGCTCCGACCTCGTACGCGAAGTGGCCTACGACACCCTGACCAAGGCCGAGCGGGCCCGTCGCCATGGTCGAGTCGGCAACTGGCTCACCGAAGAGCGCCGCAAATCCGGCCGCGAGGAGGAAGAGCTCGAGCAGCTCGCATACCACCTCGCGGTGGCGGCCGAGCTGACGATGGAACTGGGCCCGATCGACGGCGTTCCGACCGACGTTCGCCACCAAGCGCTCAAGGCCATCGAGCGGGCGGCAATGCGGGTCGTGCAGCGCGATCAGCACCTCATCGCCCGCAGCCTCATGGACCGCGCCTTCCGGCTGCTCGACCCGAACGACAAGGCCAACCGCAACCGGGTGCTGCTGCATCGAGCCAGGGCGTCGGCCCATCTCCGTGACCTCCCGAGCGCTCGCGCCGACGTCGACGAGGTCCTCAAGCACGTCGACGACGACGACCGCGCCTCTCGAGCCGGCGCGCTGGCGGTGCGTGGCCTGATCGAACAAGGCGAGGCGTCGTGGGACGCGTCGTCGGCGAGCCTCGAAGAGGCGCTGTCGTTGTCGCAGGCCGAAGGCGATGTCGCCGGCGCGGCCGAAGCGCTGCGGCTGTTGGGAATGACCAAGCTCTTCAGCGGCGACGGCGCCGCCGCCGAGCAGCCGATCGCCGAGTCGCTCGAAGCCTTCCGCCAACTGGGCGACCGCCGGGGCGAGGCGTGGGCGCTGCAGAACCTGGCGTGGATCGCGTTCACGCGAGGCGAGATGACCGAGGCCGAGGAGCGCCTCGACGAGTCGGCCGCCGCCTTCCGCGCTGCGGGCGACCAGGGCGGGCTCGGGTGGGCCCTCGGGCTCCTCGGTTTCGTGCGCTATTTCCAAGGTCGCTACGAGGAAGCCGGACGACTGGCCCAGACGATCCTCGCCGAGACCCGCGAGAGCGGCGACCGCTGGGGCCTCGGCATGACGTACACCCTCCTCGCCAACGTGCGGCTGTTCGAGGGACGCGTGCGCGAGGCGGTCGAACACGCCCGGGAGGCGCTGAGCCTGTTCACGAGCATCGGCGACGCCGAGCGCGAGCGCCAAACCCTCGGCGTGCTCGCCCGGGCCCTCGTGATGTCGGGCGACATCGACGAGGGGCTTCAGATCATGCACGACCACGCCGCGTACAGCGCCAACTTCGCCGGGCTCATCGAGGCGTCCACCGCAGTGCAGTTGGGCGACCCCGACATGGCCGAGACGGCGCTGGCCGCGCAGGTCACCAGCGACTCGATCACCGGCGACGCCATCGGCGACGGCGAGCGGGGTGTGGTCACCGGCCTGGCGCAACTGCAGCTCGGCCGGGTGGGTGACGCGCTCGCGCAACTCGAACAAGCCGAGCGCGACGCCCACACCGACGGCGAGCGGGCCTTCGCCCGCGCCGCGCTGGCGCTGGCCTTCGCCGCCGACGGCGACCCCGAAAAAGCGCTGTCGACCGCGGCCACCCTCCCCGAGCTGTCGGCCGGCACCTACATCGACCGCATGCAGGCCACGGTGGCCCGGGGGCTCGCGCTGGCGCGACTGGGTCGCACGTCGGAGGCCGAGACCGCGCTGACCGAGGCGGTCGCCATCGTCGACGGCACCGACGACCTCCTCGACCAGGCCGTGGCCCGCCTGGGCCGCGCCATCGGGTTCGAGACGATGGGTCGACCCGACGCCGCCGCGGTGATGACCGACGCGCATCGCCGCTTGCGCGAGCTCGACATCGACGCGCTGGGCTGGGAGACGGCGTTCCGCCTCGCCGCCGGCAACGCCGCCGTGTCGCGCTAGCTGCTAGCTACGCCGCCCTGGACTTGCGAGTTGCGGTCTTCTTCTTCGTTGCCGTCTTCTTCTTCGTTGCGGTCTTCTCTTTTGTCTGCGCGCCTCCGGCACGCTGTTTTGACTGCGCGCCTCCGGCACGACGGGTCGGGGTCTGTTTTGACTGCGCGCCTCCGGCACGACGGCTGCCCTTCTTGGCTGCTTGGAGGCTGGCTTCGAGCGCGGCCATGAGGTCCACGACCTTTTCGGGCGGGGCCGAGGCCTGGTCGGCCACGATCTCCTCGCCCTTGGCCTTCTTCTCGACCAGCTCGAGCACCTGGGCCCGGTACGTGTCCTTGTAGCGCGACGGCTTCCATATGGTGGTGAGCGACTCGATGATCTGCGCGGCCATACGCACCTCGCGGTCGGTCACGTTGCCCTTGATGTTCTTGAGGTCGGCGATGTCGGACTTGGCGACGATCTCGTCCTCGAACACCATCGTCGAAAGGGCCAGCGCGCCGTCGTAGGGGCGCACGGCCGCGAGGTACTGCTTGGTGCGCATGACGAAGTGGGCGATGCCCACCTTCTGCTCCTTCTCCATGGCCTCGAGGAGCAGGCGATACGCCTTGCGGGCGCCTTCGCCCTCGCCGGCCGGCGCCACGTAGTACGTCGTCTCGTAATAGATGGGGTCGATGTCGCGCAGGTCGACGAAGTCCTCGATCTCGACGGTCTTGGTGACCGTGGGCGCGAAGTCCTCCAGCTCCTCGGGTGTGAGGACGACGTAGCGGTTCTTGCCCAGCTCGTAGCCCTTGAC
>JACDEA010000181.1 GCA_013816725.1 Actinomycetota bacterium | reverse complement strand
CAGCAGCGGCACCCACCGCGATGGTGGTCTTCTCGCCGTTGTCGCGCCGCACCAGGACGACGTTCCCGGTGGCCATGTCGCGGGGCCCGACCTCGATGCGGACGGGGGCACCCTTCAGCTCCCAGTCGACTGCACGACGACCGAAGGACACATCGACGCGGTCGTCGAGGTGGACGCGCACGCCCTGCGACCGCAGTTCGCCGGCCAACGCGGCGGCGGCCTCGCCGGCGCCGTCTTCGGCCTTCACCAGCAGGACGACGGCCTGCACGGGGGCGACGCGGGGCGGCAGGCGCAGGCCGGCGTCGTCGCCGTGACCCATGATCACCGCGCCGAGGAGCCGGGTGGAGACACCCCAAGACGTCTGCCATACGGGCACCTGCTGGCCCTCTGGATTGAGGTAGTTGGTGCCGAACGCCTTGGCGAAGTTCTGGCCCAGCTCATGGCTGGTACCCATCTGCAACGCCTTGCCATCGCCCATCATCCCTTCGCACGTCCACGACTGGTTGGCGCCGGCGAACCGCTCGCGGGCCGTCTTGAGGCCGGTGAGCACGGGCAGGGCCAACACGTCGACCATCACCTCCTCGTAGACGTCGCGCAGGATCCGCAGCGCGTACTCCCGGGCTTCGGCTTCGGTGGCGTGGCAGGTGTGGCCTTCCTGCCACAGGAACTCCGTGGTCCGCAGGAACAACCGCGGGCGCAGCTCCCAGCGCACGACGTTGGCCCACTGGTTGATCAGCAGCGGCAGGTCGCGGTAGCTCTGCACCCACTTGGCGAAGTAGCTGTTGATGATCGTCTCACTGGTGGGCCGGACCACGACGGGCTCTTCCAGCTCCTTGCCACCGCCGTGGGTGACCACGGCCAGCTCCGGGCTGAACCCTTCGACGTGCTCGGCCTCCTTGCGCAGGTAGCTCTCGGGGATGAACAGCGGGAAGTAGGCGTTCTGCGCGCCGGTGGCCTTGATGCGGGCGTCCAGCTCGGCCTGCACCCGTTCCCATATGGCGTAGGCGTACGGGCGGATCACCATCGTCCCCCGCACGGGGCCGTTGTCGGCCAGCTCGGCCTTGGCCACCACGTCCTGGTACCACTTCGGGAAGTCCTGGCTCTGCGGAGTCAGGACCGGCGGCTTGGCCATAGTGCGGGGAATCTACGCGCCGCCGGCGAAACGGCGCGACGTCAGAAGCCGGTGCGGCAATAGGGCGCCGGGTGGGTGACGAACATGGCGTCGGCCCGGGCCAGCGCCCCCTTCGTCTTCTCATCGACGCGGCCGGCCCGGGCCAGCGTGGATGCGGCGTGGCCGCCGAGATACAGAGCGCCGAGATCGGCGACCGACAGGGCCAGGTCGGCCTTCTTCTTCGTCGGCGCGCACGATGCGCTATCGGGGCCTGCGGTCAGCGCGAAGCGACCGGTGGCGCGACCCAGGAACTCGTCGGTCACTTCGAGCACGAGGTCGCCGTGCACGGTGTAGTGCCGCGCGCTCAGCGCCGCGGGCACGTCGAGGATGCGGGCCCACAGAAAATCCCCGGTGACCGTCGTTCGCAGCCGGCGGGGGTCGGCCAGCAGCCAGCGCAGTGGCTCGTCGACCGGGCGGCCCCACGCCGTGATCGACCCGGCCAGGTCGATGTCGAGCAGGTAGCGCCATGTCGCCGCGTACACCGTGGGGTCGTCGGCGACCAGGTCGTCGATCCGGATCTCGTTGCCGGGCAGACCATGACGCCACTCGTTCTTGACCCTGTAGGCGACGTAGCCATCGGCCTTGCCTTTGGCCGACTCGTGGACCGCGAAGAACAGCCCGCTACCGCCCTGGCGACGGCTCTCGGGGTCCTTGAGGTACGTGTCCCACCACGTTGCGGTGCGGTTCACGTCGCCCGGGTTGCGCTTGCGGCTGGCGTCGAACACCCCGGGCAACACTTTGCTGGCCGCATCCTTCTCGAGCTGGCGCATCCGTCCCCGATCGTCGACCGGGCGGGCGAAGGCCCCATGGCGAGGGTCGATCTCGATGGCGTCGTGCGAGGTGGCCAGGCCGTAGCCGAACCGCCCGTAGATCACGCTCTCCGATGCCAGCAGGATGGCGAGGGGCTCGCCCCGCTGGGCCACATCCTCGAGCTGGCGCCGCATCATCGATGTGAGGATGCCCCGCCGCTTGTGCGTCGTCCGCACCGATACCGCGGTGACGCCGGCGGCCGCTACTTGGCGGGCGCCGGGGACAGTCAGCTCGAAGGAGAACGCGCCGGCGGTCCCGACCACCTGATCGCCATCGAAGGCGGCCAGCGACCGGTCGAGCTCGGCCCCGGCCTGCCAGTCGGCCATGTCCTGCTCCGACGGCTGGAACCCGAACGCGACGCCAAAGGCGTTGGGCAGTCCCTCGAACTCGTCTTCGTCGAGCGGGCGGATTTCGAACGAGGCCATGCGGCCGTTGTAGCTGGCCGAGCTAGCCCGCGTCGAACCGTTTGTTGATCAGCTCGACCCGCTGCGCGGTGGCGTTGGCGTCGGCGCCCTGCTCCTCGAGGAGCGCGAGGCGGTCGGCCTCGGCCTCGGCCGCCGCGCCTTCGTCCGCCGCGGCCAGGCGGGCTTCGACGCCCTCAGCCACGAGGCGCTCGGCCTCCTCCACCAGGGCGCTCACCATCTCGTCCTCGGGGACCACCCGCACGACCTTGCCCTTGACGAACAGGTGGCCCCGCTTGCGCCCGGCGGCGATGCCCAGGTCGGCTTCGCGGGCCTCCCCCGGCCCGTTGACCACGCAGCCCATCACCGCGACCTGGATCGGGAGGTTGCGGCCCTCGAAGGCCTCCTGCGCGTCGCGCGCCACCTTGATGACATCGATCTCGGCGCGCCCGCAACTCGGACAGGCGATGAGATCGAGGCCCTTGCGCTCGCGCAGGCCCATGGCCTCGAGCAACTGGCGTCCGGCCCGGGCTTCCTCGACGGGATCGGCGGTCAGCGAGTAACGAATCGTGTCGCCGATGCCCTCGGCCAACAGCGTGGCCAGGCCGGCCGTGCTCTTGATGAGACCGGCCGGCGGCGGTCCCGCCTCGGTGACGCCGAGGTGCAGCGGGTGGTCGGTGACGTCGGCCAGCATGCGGTACGCCTCGATCATCAGCGGCACGTTGGAGGCCTTCACCGAGATCTTCACGTCGTCGAAGCCGACCTCCTCGAAGTAGGCCAACTCGATGCGGGCCGATTCCACGAGCGCCTCGGGTGTGGCGCCGCCGTGCTTCTCGTAGAGCTTGGGGTCCAGCGACCCGGCGTTGACGCCGATGCGGATCGGGACCTTGCGATCGCGCGCCTCCTGGGCCACCAGCTTGATGTGCTCGGGCCGGCGGATGTTCCCGGGATTCAGTCGCAGGCAGTGCACGCCGGCGTCGAGCGCGGCGAGCGCCATGAGGTACTGGTGATGAATGTCGGCGACGATCGGCACCGGGGAGCGGGGAACGATCTGGGCCAGGCCCTCGGCCGCCGCGCTCTCGTTGCAGGTGCAGCGCACGATGTCGGCCCCGGCGCCGGCCAGCGCGTAGATCTGCGCCAGCGTGCCCTCGACATCCGCGGTCTTGGTGATCGTCATCGACTGCACGGTCACCGGCGCGCCGCCACCGACGGGAACGGCGCCGACCATGATCTGACGGGTCGACCGTCGCTCTGCGGCTTTCCCGACGAAGCCCATCTAGAACTTCAGCGGTTTGGTTATGTCGAGGTACAGCGCGGTGATGGCGACGAACACGAAGAGCATGACGACGGCGTAGGTGATCGGCATCAGCTTGGCCACGTCGACCTGGTAGCGCTTGCCCTTACGCGACCGCAGCCGCTCGTAGGTGGCGATGGCGACGTGGCCGCCGTCGAAGGGCAGCAGCGGCGCCATGTTCAAGATGCCGACGAAGATGTTGATGGCGACGAGGAGGAACAGCACCTCACGCAGGCCCGAGTCGGCCGCCTGCGAGGCGACGCGCACCAGGCCCACGGGCGACAGCAAACGCGGCTGTTCGCCGGGATCGCCCGGCGGCGTCTTGCCCGTTAGCTGATCGCCGTAGCTGCGGATCCCATGGAACGACACGAGATCCGCCAACCCCCGGACGCTCAGCCACGAAACCCGCCCGAGGTCGCGCCCGGCCCGGCCCAGCGCGACCGCGGGGTTGGCCTTGTCGACGCGGTAGGGCTCGCCGACGCTGACGCCGACGAAACCGACGTGATCGCCGGTGACCCGCTTGCCCTTGACCCGCACCGAACTGGCGTCGACCGGCTCGACGGTGACCCGCTGCACGCGGCCGTCGCGCAGGAGATCGAGGTCGATGGGCTCGTCGGGGTGCTGACGGATGTAGCCCGTGAGCGTCGACGGCTTGGTGACTTCGCGGCCGTCGACCCGCAGGACCCGGTCGTCGATGCGCAACCCGGCCCGCTCGGCCGGGCTGGGCGCGCCGCCGTCGAAGCGGATGATCTCGCGCACGTCGGCGCCGGTGCGCTCAGGGTGGATGACGCCGACCACGCTATTGAGGACGAACAACAGCAAGAAGGCGATGATGAAGTGCATCACCGAACCGGCGACCACGACCGAGATGCGCTTCGGGTACGACTGCGCCCGGTAGGTGCGGGGCTCGTCGGCGGGGTCGACGTCCTCGAGATTGCTCATGCCGAGGATGCGCACGTAGCCGCCGGCCAGCACCACGGCCTTCACGCCGTACTCGGTCTCGCCGCGCCGTACCGACCAGAGCCGCGGACCGAAGCCCAAGAAGAACTCGGTGACCTTCATGCCGGCCCGCTTGGCCATGGTGAAGTGGCCGAACTCGTGCAGCATGATCATGGCCATCACCGCGACGATGACCGCCACGGTCTTGGTGGTGTGGGTGGCGATGGCAGCCAGCACCCCGGCGGCGACCACGAGCAGCATGCGCTGCAGGGCCTGGCGCTGCTCTTCGTTGGTGGGCGGCGCCTTGGGCCGGGCGTCGTCGCCGTCGGGTCGTTGGAGCAATTGCGTCACGCGGCCCTCCGCGTCACCGCGGCGCGGGCGACTGTCCGGGCGTCTCTGTCGGCGTCGAGCACGTCCTGGACGGTACCCGGGTCGACCGGCGTACTTACGTCGAGGGTGTCCTCGATGACCTCGGCGATGGATCGCCATTTGATGCGCCCGGCCAGAAACGCCTCGACCGCGACCTCGTTGGCCGCGCTGAACCACGCCGGCCCTGTGCCGCCCATGCGGGCGGCGGCGTAGGCCAGCGCCAGGCCCCGGAACACCTTCTCGTCGGGCCGCTCGAAGTCGAGCCGGGTCAGCTCGCCCCAGTCGATCGATCCGAACGCAGTGCCCAGCCGGTCTGGATATCCCAACGCGTACCCGATCGGGAGGCGCATATCGGGTTGTGAGAGCTGCGCGATGGTGGCGCCGTCGACGAACTCCACCATCGAATGAACGATGGATTGCGGGTGGACGACGACCTCCACCGCGTCGACGGGCACGGCAAACAGTTCCTTCGCCTCGATGACCTCGAGGCCTTTGTTCACCAGCGTCGAGGAGTCGATCGTGACCTTCGGGCCCATGCGCCACGTGGGGTGGGCCAGCGCC